>CAMWWJ010000361.1 GCA_947177925.1 uncultured Lachnospiraceae bacterium | reverse complement strand
GTCTGGGCGATGCCTGCCCCGGAATCTGCTGCCCTGCTGCATGTTTTATCATTCCATCCAAGCAGACAGCGGCAGAAAAATAATATGACATACGCGGTACTTATTCCCAACAGAATTAGCATACCGTCCGTCATTTCAAATCCCCCCACGAAAAGTTCTTTCCGCACAGGGGAACAAACAGAAACCGGCTCTGCCCCAGACCGATGACATCATAGGGATTCAGCTCCGTCGGCACATAGACCGGCTTATCATTCAAATAGGCAATTCCTGCAGAATCCCCGGGAAGTATCATCGTATTCAGATTCTTGGGGTCATATACGATAATGGTATGGTTTTTCCGGTCAATTTCATTGTCTCCCAGGATCTGAACATCCATATCGTCTCCCCTGCCGACAAAGTTCTTTCCCTCGTGAATCTTGTAATCCATTCCCACTTTTGCCCCTTCGATACAGATCATCCAGCCGCATACAGGGCGTACCGTCTCCTCCAGAATCTCCACGGGAGGTTCAAAGCCCAGCGGCTTCTCCGCAAAAGCCTCATCCTGTGTCTTCATATTACAATACGGGCATATTTTCCCGTAACGCCGGGGATTGTAAATGTGTCCGTTCGGACATTTTGCCAGGCCCATTTTCCCTATCTCCTATCTTTTCTGATATAACGCATATTTATAGCTGCTCAATCTATTGCTGCATTTACATCACGTTAAAAGCAATTTCGTATTCGCAATGTAAAGAATATCTCCTGCCACAACCCTGCATGGGCGGTGAATTACTTTGTAACATTCCCCGTCTTCCACTTTTCTTACTTTAATACCGTTCTGGGAGCCTAAATCTTCCACATACCATTGATCCAGGCAGAAGTTCAGCACGGCATGCTGAAAATCAATAAAACTGCTATATTCACAATCTGACAGGTCAATATCCAACTCCTGATCCTGCCCTGTTTTTCCAATGATCAGAGAAACTCTTCCCTGTAAATCCCACGATTTGATTGGCTTTCCGTCTTCATCCAACAGTAGGATTCTCTGGATTCCATGTGTTTGAACCATCTCCGATTCGTACGAGAGCACCTCCGGAATTTTCCTTCTATGTAAAAAGAAGAAATCAAACAGTACCCATACTATCCCAATGAACACCACCGCTAAATACAGCGGGGTAATACGCCAGGTTTTTATTTCCTTCAAAATATAATAAACGAGGCTGATTCCGCACAAAACGATCAGAATATCCAAAGCCTGCTTAAGTCTTCTTCCCAGACGCATTTCGTTTTTCCGCCTCCCGCATGTTTCCTGTTCCAAAAAAAGCTGCAAACATTTCCTCCGGCTTAATCGGTCCTTCCGGCCTTCCAATGAACACCACCGCTAAATACAGCGGGGTAATACGCCAGGTTTTTATTTCCTTCAAAATATAATAAACGAGGCTGATTCCGCACAAAACGATCAGAATATCCAAAGCCTGCTTAAGTCTTCTTCCCAGACGCATTTCGTTTTTCCGCCTCCCGCATGTTTCCTGTTCCAAAAAAAGCTGCAAACATTTCCTCCGGCTTAATCGGTCCTTCCGGCCTTTTTGCCTTTCTGTCCTTATAAGTTTCCATCCCTTTTCCCGGCTGGAATCCAAAAAACCGCTCAAACTGCCCCATGTCCGGTTTTCTTTCCCCAAACGGTTCTGTACCGTTTTCGCTTTTCCTTCCGGTATCCCTGGGCCTCTGGGAACTTCTCAAGCACTCTGCGTCATATTTCTTACGGCGTTCTTCATTTTCCAGACACGCATATGCCTCCTGAATCTGATACATGTAATCCTGTTTCGCCTTGTCGCTTTTTGCCACATCCGGATGATATTGTTTTGCTAACTTACGGTATGCCTTTTTTATTTCATCTGCTGATGCCTGTCTGTCTACGCCTAATATTTTGTAATAGTCTCTCATCTGCCGCCGCCCGTCAGTGTATTTGCCAAGAGGGACCGCCCGCAAGCAGACAGCCCCTTATTATGCATTTCCGCCAAAGCTGCATGCGGAATCCTCTTCATTTAGGTAATGCTGTATCCGCCTTCTACCGATACCTGCGCCATCTTATCCTTCTTCTGCTTCATAACCAGCGTAAAGGTGCCGATGCCCTCTGCATCCCCGTAGTTTTCCTTGTAGTCCACCACAAAAGCATTGGGATATGTATATTTACGAACCACCTGTGAAGCGGCGATCACCTCCACGGTGACTTTGCGGTAGCAGTCGGAATTCTCCGCCGGAACCAGTGCCCATAAGCCAAGCTGCTTGGTTGCGTCAAAAGGATCTCCATCCACAGCGGTCAGAATCTTTCCGGTGACCGTTACAGTGCTCCCCAGGTCAGTAGACCTTGCGTTGCTGTCCTGCGGAATATCCGTGCTGACCTTCACGCCGGTAATGCTTGTTGTTCCCAATTCAATCGTGGTATTTCCCTCCACCTTTAATGTAAATCCCATAGTAGTTCTCCTTTCATGTGCTATGCTTATTTTTTAGCTGTTGTCAGGCTACAGTCTATTCACCGCTGAAACCGCCCTCGAATTTGAGGCTGCTCATCTTATCCTTCTTCTGCTTGATCAGAAGGCAGAATGTTCCTGCACCGGTATCATCCGTAAAGTCCTCTTCATATCCCACCACGAAAGCGTTGGGAATGGTAATCTGGCGCACAATCTGAGATGCGCTTACTACATCGATCTGCACCTTCCGGTAACAGTCAGATTGTTCTGCCGGAATCAGAGACCACTTCGCAATCTTGCTCGTGTCGTCTGCTGCCTCCCCGTTTACGGCCGCCAGGATTTTCCCTTCGATCAATACTGTGGAACCCAAATCCGTTGACCTGGCATTGGAATCATGGGGAATGTCCGCCCCAAACTTAATGCCTGTGATGCTTGTCTCCATCAATTTGATGGACTCGCTTCCTTCAATACTCAATCTTACTCCCATTTTTGTCTCCTCCTTTTTTTCTGTACAAAAGTACGGGATTATTCATTTCCAGCTTTTCTTGTAAGCTGTACTTTCAGGTTTTTCGTTGTGTTGGCAAACGTCACCAGCACATCACAGACCCCATTCTTCTCGTCAATCCTGTAATCCAACTCATCTCCGTCCTGAAGGATCGAATTGACATACTGCCGGTCTGCATCCCATCTGCTCTTCTGGCTGCTGGGCTTATTGCTGAAAAATGTCAGAATCTTATCCTGGGTGT
>CAMWWJ010000360.1 GCA_947177925.1 uncultured Lachnospiraceae bacterium | reverse complement strand
AGTAAATACCCCGCCCCAATTCCTACTATGTTTTTGCTACGATTGACAGCATCAACTTGCCCCTTTTTGCCTCGATTTGCTTATTTCGTTACATTTTTTCACAATCCCCGCAAAAAAGACAAACCTCGCAAAACGTGCCAAAACACGGAAAATCAGAGAATTTTAGGAGGAAAAATTAACATGATTAAGATACTTTTTGTGTGCCACGGCAGTATACCGAGAGCTCTTCCAGCTCCCACGTCCTCCTCATCCAAAAACCTAAACTCTTCCCAAATAATAATTTTGCACAGAAAGCTTTTTATGCTATACTAATTATCACAGCAAGCAATGACAACCAAATAAAAGGAGTAATTCATTTAGAGAGAGAACCCCTTTACAGAGAAGGTATTTGAGTCCATTATAGCCATTGTCCTGGTCTTAAGTATTCCCATTGCGCCCCTGATTCGGGGACGCTTGTTTTATTTTTATTCGGCGCCCTGATGCTGATTTTCGGCATGGGCTTTTTTACCCTTGGGGTGGATATGTCCATGATTCCCATGGGAGAAGGAATCGGCATTAAGATGAGCAAGGCAAAAAAATTCTGATTTCCTTAAGCGTATGTCGGGTATTAGGCATTCTTATTACGGTGGCGGAACCGGACCTGCAGGTGCTGGCACAGCAGGTCAGTTCTATTATGGGTCGTGACCCTGTTGAGCTTGCGAAATTTTAACCACCCGCTATGCGGGTGCGCAGTGTTTGTTATACAAAAAAATCACCTTTCCGTTATAATGAGGTTGTTCAAGCCAATTTATAACGAAAGGAAAGGTGATTTTAATGGCCAATAAGGCAAATAGTTTAGCACACAGTGTGTCCTGAATGCTAGAGGATACTTAAAGAAATTTTAGTAACTGAAAAGCAATGCTTTTCGCGAGATGGAAGTAGATCTTCCGCAATCGGTGTGCAGGCACAGGTTGCAAAACACTCATAGGTGCTGTAGTAAAAAGCTATGGTATTGAGCGTATGAGAAAAGGCAGAGAAAGAGCTGTCAGTTGCGTGCCATGAAGCTGAACGAAAGTGAAGAGCTGATGAAGCATCGTTAATGCTAACAGGTACAGTTAAAACCGGGAAGTTGTGTGGTTGCCGGGATGAGTCCATAGGAAACTTGCTTATTGTATGGGCGGCTGTCGGTGTTGAGGCTACAGGAGCATGGCATAGGCTCATGAAAGGAACAGGAGAATCCTGTGATGTAATGCCAACCGAAAAATACAAGCTAACAAATGTGCGAGTATGAAAGTAGGGATGAATATCATAGGTGCGGAAGAATCCGTAGTAGTGATGAAGTCTCTGTAATGGGGATGGAGCAAAGGGATTCTGTCGTTGGAACTTTTGAATGTAACAACCAGAACAGGGAGGATTACATGAAAGAAGGGAAAGCATTTCAGATTTCACAGAATGAAGTCCTAAATGCCTATAAGGCAGTAAAGGCAAACAAAGGTGCCGGGGGGTGGATGGAATAGAGCTTCAGGAGTTTGACAGGGATTGGAAAAACAGACTGTATGTCTTGTGGAACAGGATGTCCTCTGGAAGCTATTATCCAAAACCTGTCAGGGGTGTCGAGATTCCAAAGAAAAATGGGAAAAAGAGACTTCTGGGTATACCAACGATTGAAGACAGGGTAGCACAGATGGTGCTAAGGAACAGACTGGAACCGATGTTTCATGAAGATTCATATGGCTACAGACCTAATAAATCAGCATTGGATGCCATAGCGACAGCCAGAAGCAGATGTTTCAAAATGAAATGGGTTATAGAGTTTGATATTGTCGGTCTCTTTGACAACATCAATCATGAAAAGCTATTAGAACTGATAAGAAAACATTGTCAGGAAAAATGGATTCTCCTGTATATCGACAGGTGTTTGAAAGCTCCCATACTCATGCCGGACAAAATGTTAAAAAAGAGGGAGGCAGGCACACCGCAAGGCGGAGTTATCAGTCCTGTGCTGGCAAATCTTTTTATGCATTATGCACTTGACATCTGGATGGTGGGGCAATTTCCGAAATGCCCCTGGGAAAGATATGCAGATGATGGAATAATCCACTGCGTAACCTGAAAGCAGGCAGAGTTTGTTCTGGATATGTTAAAAGAGCAAATGAAACGGTATGGGCTAGCCATACATCCTGAGAAAAGCAAGATAGTATTCTGTAGAAGGAACAACGAGCCTGTACCAGCAGGAGTGGAAACGTCCTTTGTGTTCTTAGGATACTGCTTTCGTCCGAGACTGGTAAAGAGTGCACAGGGTATTTATTTTATGGGATTTACACCAGCCGTAAGTGTGGAAGCGGCACGTTCCTTTCGGGAGAAAGTCAGGGCAACAATAAGGAAAGAGGCAACCACAGACATTATAAAGCTGTCCCGGATGTTGAATCCGATTGTCAGAGGATGGATGAATTATTTCTGTAAGTTCACACCAAGTGAAGCCTTTCAAAAGGGGATAAATTATGTGAATCAGAAGCTTGTCAGATGGATTAGGAAATGCAGGAAGAAAGCGAAACGCAGCTACCGTAAGGTACAAATACTGCTGAAGAGGATAGCCTTATCCAGTCCAAACCTGTTCTATCAGTGGCAGGCTGGCTATATGCCGGTGTAAAGATGACAAGAGCCGTATGATGGGAGACTATCACGTACGGTTCTGTGAGAGGCTTGGAGTGAAATTCCCCTTGTCTACTCGACCCAAGTGGATGTGTAAGTACCACATAGTGTTCACTCCTAAGTATAGGAGAAAAATAATCTATAATTAATACAAAGAAAGTATCAGGGATATAATAAAACAACTTTGTACCTATAAAGGAGTAGAGATTATAGAGGGGCATTTAATGCCAGACCACATACACATGCTGGTCAGTATCCCGCCTAAGCTGAGCGTATCACAGTTTATGGGATATCTAAAAGGGAAGAGTGCATTGATGATATTCGATAAGCACGCAAACTTAAAGTATAAGTTTGTTGGGAACAGACATTTCTGGGCAGAAGGTTATTATGTGAGCACGGTAGGTCTCAACGAGGCAACCATTAAAAAGTATATTCAAGAGCAGGAAAAACATGATATTGCGATGGATAAGTTAAGTGTAAAAGAATATAAGAACCCCTTTAAGGGGTAGCCGATATTAAGTCTGCAAATAAAAAGTCAAGCAGAAATTGATGAACTTTGAAAGATTTATACA
>CAMWWJ010000359.1 GCA_947177925.1 uncultured Lachnospiraceae bacterium | reverse complement strand
GAAGAAATATATTTAAAGGCTGGACCCACAAGGCAGACGAAAGAAGGATTTGAACGTCAGAAAGAAAGGCAGATGGAATCAAAGCATAGAGACAAATTGTATAAGACTATAAGAAATTTAGCAAATGAAGGGTTGGTAAAATTCGGGTTAGACCAGTTTAAAAATTATCTTTTTAAAAATGTGTATACATATACAGTGGAAGAATTTGAAAAAAACTTTGTAAATAAATAAGCCGTTAATTACTAAAAAGGACAGTTTTTTACTATAAATCTTAAACTTATAGTGAAGAGCTGTCCCTTTTATTTTTTAGATAGGCATTGTGTACATCCTCTTATTCAAACCCTCTCTCCTAAAAAACAGGCTGAACTCAGATTAAAAGTGATTGACAACTCCTCAAAATGTATATATCATATATATACAATATAAAGGCGGAGCAAAAATGGATATTATTATAACAAACAATTCAGAAACCCCAATTTATGAGCAAATAGAAGAACAAATAAAAGCCATGATATTAAACGGAGATTTAAAGGAAGGTGACGGGCTTCCTTCCATGCGCCTGTTAGCCAAGGAATTGCGGATCAGCATTATTACTACAAAGCGGGCTTATGAGGAGCTTGAAAGGGATGGATACATTGAATCCTATACCGGAAAAGGCAGCTTTGTAAAAGGGATCAACCGGGAGCTGGTAAAGGAAACCGTGGTTTATGAAATTGAAGGCTTGTTTGACGAGATTTTGGACAAGGCAAAAATGGCGGGAATATCCCATGGGGAATTACTTAAAATCCTGCAATTACTATGTGAAGAAAGGGAGAAATAAATATGGAGTATGTAATAGAACTGTGCGACGTAACAAAATGCTATGAGGGTTTTAAACTGGATCAGGTAAGTTTTCAGGTTTCCAAGGGCTGTATCTGCGGGTTTATCGGTCAAAACGGAGCAGGCAAGACTACTACTATCCAACTGATTCTGGATATCATAAAAAAGGATGGGGGAAGCATCCGGGTCTTTGGCGGGGATATGGAAAAGGATGGGCCGGCCCTGAAGGAAAGGATTGGCGTGGTATTTGATGAAATGGGATTTCATGAATTCCTTACTCCAAAAGAAATCAACAGCATCATGAAACATATTTATGCGGGCTGGAAGGAAGACTTGTTTTTTGATTATTTAAATCGTTTCTCGCTTCCTGTAAAAAAACGTTGCGGTTCTTTTTCCAGAGGAATGCGCATGAAGCTGCAGATTGCGGTTGCTTTATCCCATGGGGCGGAGCTTTTGATTATGGATGAGCCAACCAGCGGACTTGACCCTATCGTGAGAAATGAAATGCTACAGATTTTCCAGGAGTTCGTGCTGGAAGAAAATCATACGATTCTGCTGTCCTCCCATATTACCGGAGATTTAGAAAGGATTGCCGATATGGTGGCATTTATCAATCGGGGCAGGATTATTTTATCCGGAGATAAAAATGAAATTCTGGAAAATCACGGATTGATGAAATGTAAGAAAGAGGATTTGAAGATAATCGATCAGGAAGACATTATTTCCACCAGACAGTCAGCCTTTTGCACAGAGGTGCTTGTTTCCGATAAAAATAAATGCAGACAGAAATATGACAAAATGGTAATGGAACAAGCGACTCTTGAGGAAATCATGATTTTTTATGTGAATCGTTCTCTTGGAATGGTGTAGGGCTGACAGCGGCGTTTCGATTCGCCGAGAAGGAAGCGTTCATAGCGGGAAGAAATATCAGCAGGAAGGTGTGTTGTATGATTGGTTTAGTCCGAAAGGATTTATATTGCTTAAAAAAGGGTTTGAAAACATTTCTTATGGTATCCATAGGTGTAATCGTCCTGTCGGTACTGTTTATTCTCAGTGCCAGATACGGCAATGTGGCAAAGGGAATTGAAGAAATGAAAATAGAAAATAATATGGGGGAAAAAGAATTTTACGCTTTTTATCAGGGGTTCATCTGGTGTGTCCTTGTTTTGCCCATGGCCTTTCTGGGCATTATAGCGGAATGCTTTAAAGAGGATAAAAAAGCGGGATTTTCCAGACCGCTATGCAGTCTGCCTTTAAGCGACGGGAAAATTGTGGGAAGCAGATATATTTCCGCTCTTTTGCTGGCAGCAATAGGCATGGCAGCTTCCCTTCTGGCAGGATTTTTTGTGTCGCTGGTTTCCGATGCATTTCCTCTGCAAAAAATGCTTGGCTACATATTGTGCCTGAACGGAGCCATGCTTGCCTATACGGGCCTGCAGATGTTTTTGACCTATGCCTTTGGGGCGGAAAAAGCGGATTTGATACAATGTGTTCCTCTTATCATCCTGTTGATGCTTTGCATCTATTTATTTCAAGGGAAGATTTCCAATGTGACAGAGGCGGAAATCAATGCTTATATGACAGGGATGATAAATGATATATCGAATTTTATGGTTGAAAAATGCGGCTTGGTTTTCCTGGCTGCAATTGGCTGCATGGCCTTATCCTTTTTGGGTTCCTGGATGCTGTTTCGCAAAAGAAAGGGGGTTATCTGATGGCGGGATTATTATATAAGGATTTTGTGGCAGTAAAGGGCAGGATATATCTGATATTTATGTCATCGGGAATGCTGTTGTTTTTTCTAATGAGGATAGCATTACATATTGATGGAATCGATCTGCTCATGTTTGCCCTATATTTCTGCCTCACTATGATTTTATTCCTTTTTCTGGTCAATCAGATTGAAGTTGGCATGATTTCTGCAGATGAAGGGAGAAAACAGAAAAATTATTGTTTAGGGCTTCCCATATCCAGGCAAACGTATGTAGCTTCCAAATATGTATTCCTGCTAATTGGTTTTTTTGTGGTCTTGTCTGTACTTATGCTGTTGGGTTCCCTTTGCGGGGTTGGCTGTAAAGATAAAGCCATTGAGGAAAATCTGGGTCAGTTAACGGCCCTGGTTCCTGTTTTTGCATGTACCATGCTTTTCATTCCTTCCATAGAGCTTCCATTCTTTATCTGCTTTGGTTCTAAAAAAGGAACTTATATAAAGAACGGGCTTTTGATAGCATGTTTTTTCCTTGTAATCGTGTATCTGATGTTTGGCGATTTGGATATTTTCGACAAAATATCTGTCATGAGCCTTTTAAAATATATAAAGGAGCATCCGGATATATCTTTGTGCTGTCAGGTGTTTCTGCCTTATTGCAGCCTGGGTATGTATTATTTATCC
>CAMWWJ010000358.1 GCA_947177925.1 uncultured Lachnospiraceae bacterium | reverse complement strand
CCTGTGGGCCTGTCGGATCATTCCATGGGAGGGGTGGCTGCTGTTACTGCAGTGGCATTGGGCGCCAATATTATAGAAAAACATTTTTGCTTAAGCAGGGAAATTGAAAATCCGGATTCTTCTTTCTCTATGGAGCCGGATGAATTTAAAAATATGGTCAGGGATATCCGGGATGCGGAAAGAGCCATGGGAAAAGTATGCTATACCGTTACGGAAAACGAAATGCAGAACCGGTCCTTCCGGAAGTCCATCTTTGTAAGCAAAGATATTAAAAAGGGAGAAAAGCTTACAAAAGAAAATATCCGGGTCATCCGTCCCGGGTATGGATTGAAACCCAAATATTATGAGCAGGTGTTGGGAATGACAGCACTTCAGGACTTAGAGGCAGGTACGCCCCTTGATTTTAAGATTATAGGATGAAATGATATGAAAGAAAGAAGCTTCTTAAGAAATGCAGTGCCTGATGATATGGAATTAATATACGAATGGGCAAATGATGATGAAGTTCGTAAAAATTCTTTCCATACGGATAAAATCGCCTTCCAGGAGCATAAAGCATGGTATGAACATAAAATGAAATCAGAAAGCACCTTGTTTTATATTTTAATGTTTGAAGATAAGCCTGCCGGACAAATCAGGCTGGAGCTGGAAGGGGATTTTGCACAAATAAACTATAGCATTGCAAAGGAATTCAGGGGAAGAGGATTGGGAAGGGCAATGATTGAATTGTCGGAAGAAAAATTAAAATCGGAATATCCCCATATAAAGAAAATGACAGCAGAGGTAAAGACGGAAAACAGTTCATCACAAAAAATATTTGAAAAATCAGGATACGAAAAGGCTTATATTGCATATGAAAAAGTGTTTAATTAGAGTGGACAGCAATGGAACCATCGGCACAGGACATCTGATGCGCTGCCTTGCCATGGCAGGGGAGCTTAAAAAATCCTGTCAGGTTGTCTTTGTCCTGGCTGACAAAATGGGAACCGAACTGCTGGAAAAGGAAGGATTTCCCTACAGGTGTCTGGAAAGCCAGTGGAATCAAATGGAAGACGAAATAGAGGCCGTCTGTCAGGTCATTAAAGAAGAAAATGCACAGGTGCTTCTTATCGATTCCTATCAGGTGACAAAGCACTATCTGGAATGTGTAAGAAGGCTGATAAAGACCGTTTATGTAGATGATTTGCATGAATTTCTTTATCCCTGTGATCTGCTGGTAAATTATGCTGTCTATGCAAAAGATTATGATTATGAAAAGAAATATCAGGACAGGGATACAAAACTGTTAATTGGTTGCAGCTATGCTCCCTTAAGGCAGGAATTCACAGCCCTGCCGGAAAAAGAGATAAATGAACAGATAAAAAATGTACTTGTTTTGACTGGTGGAACGGATTCCTGTCATTTTGCCCTTCAGTTTATGCAGCAGATTGTTGGGATTCAGGAGTATAAGAATGTAAGGTTCCATATAATCTGTGGCAAATATAATCAGGATATAGAGCAATTACGTGAATTAGAAAAAGAAAAGAGGAATGTTCAGGTATATTGCAATTTATTTGAATTGGGCAGGTTCATGAGAAATGTGGATATAGCAATTTCCGCAGGGGGAACCACTCTTTATGAGCTGGCAGCCTGTGGCACTCCTACCATAGGTTATTCCCTGGCAGATAATCAGTTGGAAAATCTGAAATCCTTTGCGGATAAGGGATGCCTGCTTTCTGTGGGAGATATCAGACAAGGGTTTCCTGGGGAAGAATTGCTGAAAGGGCTTGAAGAGTTAGCAGACAGGAAAAAGCGAGAAGAATTGAGCCATAGGATGAAGCAGCTTGTAGACGGAAACGGATGCAGGAGGCTGGCAGAGGAAATTATGCGGCTATAGGCATAAGCTGCAACGGAAGAAAGGAAAATATGTTTGCAAAAATAAAGAAATTAAAAGGCATATATTGGATTATTTTTCTGCATATTCTTATTGGATTTCTCTGTTCTTTTTTCTTTTTTCAGGGTCTGGGAATAGAAGCTGGATGGGAAAACAGGGCATATGCTTATTTATGGAGTGGAGAGTCTCTTAGAGAGGATAAATTAAGCCGTATGCTCTGTTTTTTGGCTTCTTATGTACTTGCCATTGTGCTTATATGGCTTTTGTGGAAATTTTTATTTTATTTCTTGTAGTCCTGATAGCTGGGCCGTTCTTGATTTTATGCCTGTATCCGGAAATGTTTGGTGTAGAAACAACAGACGATTATATGAACTATGTTTATGCAAGAGAGCTTTTGCCCATGTATTGGCATGGTTTTTTGACCAATGTGGTGTATATTGCCTGCATGATTGTTTTTCCGCATCCGGTTTCCATTCCGATCATTCAGTTCATATTTGGAGTAAGCGTGTTATTTTATATTGGCGGCACGTTTATGATGCGTGTGTCAGGGAAGAAAAAGGCAAAAACAGCACTGGTGTCATGCTTTTTTCTTCTCATTGTACTGTTACCCGAAACCATTAGGATTCTGATTTATCCTACTAGAAATTGTATGTATGCCATAGTGTGCCTATGGGCATTGGGGATTCTTTTTGTGGATGGTGAAAAAAATGGGGAGCTTACAAAACGAAAATTTACCCTGTTAGTCTTTTTGTTTGCTGTTTTGGGCAGTTGGAGGGGAGAGGGAATTCTTTATCTGCTGGCTTTTCCCTTTCTGATCTACTTCACATATGAGCAAAAATCCCGGAAAAAACTGTTTTCAAAAGCACGTGGAAAGCAGTTGCTTTTTTATCTGACCATATGTATTCTATTTATGTTGCCCGACAAATACGGAGTAAATAAGTATCAAAACAGCGATTATATGATTGCAAATACAACAGGACCCATATCGGCAGTCTTGCATGATGAAGGCGCAAATGTTTCTTATGATGGCATAAAAGAGGATCTGGAGCATATTGCAGAAGTGATCCCTCTTGAATATATCTATCAATATGGCTGTAATGGAGGGTTTTACTATAATGCCATATCGGGAAGATGGGTAAGGCAGAGCGGCACATCAAAACTTGAGGGCAGACAATATATCTCTTCAGCATATAGGCTCTTATTGTATAATCTGCCCGATTATTTAAAATATCAGTGGAATTTATTTCTGGATGCAAATTCCATAAAGGGTATGAGGCTTTCGGTGGATTTTGGTAGTGAAACAATGGAAAATGTAAGAGAGCTTCAACCTTATGCCAGGGCATTTGAGTTATATG
>CAMWWJ010000357.1 GCA_947177925.1 uncultured Lachnospiraceae bacterium | reverse complement strand
CCCACTGTGTATCAAAAAGCCTTATATATATTATTTGCATTCACCATTTATCTTCAAGGTCATCTCTGCAAATTCATGATAATTATTCAATACCCGTTTGTATGTTTCAATTTCCTCATCACTTATTTCTCCGATTGTTTCTAACGACATTTCTATTGCATACTGACCTGATGCTTTATCATAGGTTATCTCTGCATCTGCAGATTTCACAACCTCTAAATCCATAAAAGATTCTTCAATCGTTTGGGCTAAATATGTGCCAAATATTTCGTTTTTATCCATTTCAGGATTCGGTTCCGTCACCTCAATCGTTTCAGCTAACTGTGCGTCAAATATTTCGCTTTTATCCATTTCAGGATTTGCTTTCCCCAATATGCGCCAGCCCAGAAGCAAGCATAAGCAGACGATTAAGGCAATGCCTGTTTTACATAAGGATTTCATAATTTTACCCTCTTTTTATTTATTAGTTTAATTGTGTATCATCTTTCCAAAACTGGCAATAGTTAATGATTTAATCACCACGGAAAACGCATGGCACATTTCTTGTAACTAAATTTACTTTATCATTTTTAGGGCTATCCGTCGCTTTTTTCATGCGTTTACCGTGGTTGTTCCTCTTCATGTGCCCATTATAGCACACTTTTCATATCTTTGCAATAAACAGAATTTTTTTCTGCCAAAAAATCTTACAGAAACTCATCTTCCCCCAACCTGATGTCTTGAAAATCCCCTTCCCGTAAATACCATGCACAAAACTGCAGCCGCCCCATAAGCGATACAGAGCATGGGTATATAGGAAATCACCACATTACCTATCTGGCAGCTGTTATAAGTAGACAGCACCTCCTTAAAATCAATAACTAGCACAGGCCTTAAAAATAAAATCCAGTTTATCAGCCGGCTGTTCTTGGAAAAAGGAATGAATATGGTTCCAAGAAGCAGCAGAAAATCTACCGCAAGCACTATTAACGGATTTTTGCTGCGGGCTGACAGCAGCATGGAAAAGGCTCCTATAAAAGCTGCCAGCAAAAGCATTATCCCTAAATGTACCGTTACTGCTTTTAATACGGTCCAGTCATAGGGAGAATTCTTGGAAAAAAGCTGTACCGGCAGGTCATAGCCTTCCACCCCCAGAACCGCCATAAGACTTCCTGCCGATATGACTGTACAAAGCAGTGTATAGCCTACCGAAAAAAGAAAAACAGCAATTATCTTTGCACCTATTAGTTTTGTCTTTCCAAATTTTGCCGTAAGAATCAGGGCGTCTGTCCGGTTTTGGTATTCCCCTGCAAAAATGGGCGCAATACAGATACTGATTACAAAAAGTAAATAGAACAAAACACCTATGTTATTCCAAATAAAATTCCATGTCTCTGTATTTCCAAACAAAAAAGGTGTTTTTACGGATTGTGCTTTCTCCATCCAGAACTGCTTTTCTTTTTCCGTATAATTTCCATAGGAGTAATCCATATTCAGGCCATTTCTTATTTTTTCCAGCCGCCTTTCATAAAAGCCTATTCCATCAGCCGTGTGGATAGAAGCTAAATCCTTCCAGTGCCACTGTTCATTCCATTCTGAATAGTTGTTGCAGACTATTGAAAAAATGTTTGTATTCGGGGAAATCAGCCGCCAGTCATATCCCTCTTCTCCTGGTTCCAGTTTTTTTAGCTGATTTTGATAATCCGTTACAATTTCTGTAAGATACTCCTCGCTTAAAACCCCTGTCTGCGCCTTATCATATTCCGCCTGCATTTTCACGGCTTCAAGTCCTTTTACTTTTGGATCCTCTTCTTTTAACTGGAATTCCTCCCCCTGGATACTATAATAATTCACAAAAAGCAGTAAAAACAATCCAAGGCACATTGCCACCCTGTTCACTTTCTTTTTTCCTATTTTTTTCAGTTCAAATTTAATCAAGCTTAACATTTTGTTTCCTCCTGAAAATAGTATAAATACAAGTCCTCCAAAGTTCCTTTTACACGGATGCCATTCTCAAAGGGCTTTGTTTCACTAATGATACGGAAGGTGGTTTCCCCGCTATTGTGATGCATATTTGCTACATTGAAGGTTTCCACGATGTGCTCTGTTTCTTTCTCATTCCGGACACATTCCCATACTTTCCCTTCCACATACTGCTCCATTTCCCCTACGGTTCCCGTAAGCTTCAGCTGTCCGTCCTTCATAAGAAGGATCTGGTCGGCAATGGCTTCCACATCCGATACGATATGAGTGGATAATAACACGATTTTATTTTTTCCAAAGTCAGCAATCAAGTTCCGGAAGCGCACCCGC
Source organism: uncultured Lachnospiraceae bacterium (assembly GCA_947177925.1). GTDB lineage: Bacteria > Bacillota > Clostridia > Lachnospirales > Lachnospiraceae > RGIG3040. The sequence goes on along the minus strand of CAMWWJ010000357.1, from coordinate 969 downwards.
TCCTTTGGGTCCAAACCCGCCGTTGGCTCATCCAATATGAGAATCTTCGGGTCGTTTAACATTGCCTGGGCAATTCCCAGCCGCTGCTTCATCCCTCCGGAATAGGTTTTGATCTTCTTTTTTGCTGCCTGTAAAAGCCCTACTTCCTCCATAAGCTGCCTTGTTCTGTCCTTTGCCTTTCCGGAAGGAAGCCCTTTTAAAGAAGCCATATACATCATAAATTCGTAAGCGGTAAAATCCGGATAATATCCGAAATCCTGGGGCAGATACCCTAACAGGTTCCGAAACTCCTCTCCCATTTCCATATTGTTCCTGCCATCCACCTTGATTTCTCCTCCTGTGGGAGTCAGGATGCCGCATATCATTCTCATAAATGTGGTTTTTCCCGCTCCGTTAGCGCCTAAGAGCCCATATACGCCTTCCGTAAGCTTTATGGATATCCGGTCCACGGCAATTTTGTTCTTATATTGTTTGGTTACTCTGTCAATTGAAAGTTCCATACGTATTTCTCTCCATTTCTTGTAAGCATCGTTATTTGTATGATGAAAAGCAGCAGGAAGATACCTGCCATAAACAGCCACATTCCTATATACTCCGTTTTATATATAACCGGCTTTATATAAGCAGTTGTTTCAAAGGCAATGGTAACTGCGGCACTGATGGCGGCGCACACAAAGGAAGTGTCTCTTGTCTTTAAATGACAGACCGCAAGCAGTGTCAGAAAGCTTGTTATGAGATACGGAAGCAGCAGATAGATTCCCGCCTGCCAATAAGCCACCTTTTTCCCTGCTGCCAGAAACGGGATGAGAAGCAGGAATAAAAGCATATTCATGATTCCCAGCAGATTGATTCGGATAAGAAGTACATTTCCCAAAGAGAATCTGGTGGACATTTCCAGTTCTTCCATGTTGTACTGCCTGGAGCGGATGAGTTCCATGGAAGTAATCAGGGCAAACATAGGTGTAAGGG
>CAMWWJ010000356.1 GCA_947177925.1 uncultured Lachnospiraceae bacterium | reverse complement strand
GTATATATAATAATATACAGTGCATGTACACGTAAGTGAGAAATCTGACAAGCAAGAAAAAGAAATGAAAATGACTGCAAATTGGTCTAAAGGAGGCGCAACATGTTGCATGTAAAACAGGTAAGTAAAAAATTGGGTGATTTTTACCTGAAGGATATCTCTTTTGATCTGCCAAAAGGCTATATCATGGGGCTGATAGGACCCAATGGGGCAGGAAAGACAAGCCTGCTTTATCTTATGCTGGGATTATATGCCATGGACGAAGGAAAAATCCTCATAGACGGCCAGGATGTGGAAAGTCAGGAAGCATTGGCAAAGGATGAGCTGGGATTTGTACTTGCGGAAGAATTATTTTCCGGACAATTGTCCTTAAAGGCCAATGCAAACCTGTATGGAAAGTATTATTCACAATATGAAGAAGCCTTATTTCTACAGTACTGCCATCAGTTTTCCCTGAATCCAGAAAAAAAACTGAACAAGCATTCCAAGGGGGAAAAGCTAAAGTTTCAATTTGCCTTTGCGCTGTCCCACCATCCAAAGCTGCTGGTGCTGGATGAGCCCACAGCCAATTTCGACCCAGAATTCAGGGACAGCTTTTTTCAGATTCTTACCGGATTCATTCAGGACGGAGAGCACAGCGTCATACTGGCAACGCACTTGACCACGGATTTGGACCGGATAGCGGATTATGTGACTTTTTTGAATCATGGGCGGCTGGAGTTCAGTATGGACCGGGAAATGCTGGAAAATTCCTACAGACTGGTAAATGGAGAAGAGTATAAGATCAATCTCCTTTCGAAAGATTCCATTATCTATAAAGAAAAAGGGAGATATGCTACAAAGGCACTTGTAAAAAACAACAGGTGGTCCGATTATGACAAGGAGCTTTTGGTAAATGTTCCCACCATAGAGGATATTATGTATTTTATATTAAAGGGGGAGAAGAGTCATGCTTCAAATCGTATGGGATGATTACAGACATAATTTTTTTTCAGCCCTTAAGGGGCTTGGAGGGGGTGAAAATTGGTGGTGGATTTATGTTTATTTGCTGATGCCTTCTGGTATTATGAATCATATTGCTTTAAAAGAAGTGATTGTCTATTATTGTATGATGCTTCCTTTGCTGGGAGGGACGTTTCTTGCCCGGCTATATCCAAACCGCATGAGCAAAACCTTATTTTTATGCCCCATGTCCAGAGAAATGCGCATTCGGTATTTCAAAACGGCATTTTTGTTGCGGATTGCCATACCGATACTTGCATTTTTGCTGCCAATGAGCATGCTTTTTCTATGTAAAATCTTGCAGGGGCTTGAATGTTTCCTTTCCCTGCTTGTATTTATCATGTATCTGGTCGCTGTCAATATTTGTACGAATTCCCGTGCTGGAAAGCCCGAAACGGAGCGGCAGGGATATTCACTGCCAGGCTATTTCCCCATGTGGAATGTTCTTGGACAGATAAGCGGAATTGCAAATGTGGTAATCGTGTCCGTGTCAAGGATTGGAGAAAATAGCGGGGAGCCATACCAGCCGTGGGAACTGATTATGGTTAGTGTTTTGCTGGTGATACAGGCTCTGATTCTGATGAAAATTATGTTCACCTATTTCAAACCGATTATGGAACAGTCGATTTCTTATGAGAATAGTTATATAAGCTTGAAAAAATGAGGACGCAGCATATGAAGATTATCATAAAGCCACAGGGCACCCTTGCCATATATGAGCAGATTGTGAATCAATTGAAGAATGAAATCGTGACAGGAGGATTAAAGGCAGGCGAAGCCCTTCCTTCCATACGTTCTCTTGCCGGTGAACTGGAGGTCAGTGTGATTACTACCAAAAGAGCCTACGAGGAGTTGGAAAAAGAAGGGCTGATCCGGTCCGTTGCCGGAAAAGGCTTTTACGTGTGCGAGTACAATCAGGACTATTTAAAGGAAAAGCAGCTTATGATGCTGGAAAAAAGGCTTTTGGAGGTGCTGACAGACTGTAAAAGGGCAGGGATTTCCAAAGGGGATGTAAAAGATATGGTGGAAACCTTATATGAAGAAATCCGGTGAGCATTTGGGAAATCCGTGAAAAGAAAATCCGGATAAAAATGGAAAGGACGTGAAAAGAATGCTGCTTACATGGAATCAGGTAACAGGAACCGAAAAGGAGTTTCGGTTAAAAGAAATCAGTTTTTCCTTAGAAGCAGGCTACTTAATGGTTCTTGGCGGACCAAACGGTGCCGGAAAGACCACATTGCTTCGATATATGCTGGAAGAAAAGAAGAATTATACCGGAGAAATCCTGTTGGATGGCTGTGAGATTTATGAAGATCACAAGAAGACATTAAACGAAATCGGTTATATATCAGAGGAAAATTCTTTTTTTGAAGAGTATACCGCTATGGAAAATGCCAGACTTCTTTCCGTTTTTTATAAAGAATGGGAAGAAGAGTTGTTTATACGGGCCATGAAGGATATGGAGCTGTCTGTCAACAAAACGGTGGGAACTATGTCCAGAGGAGAATTGATGAAATTTCAGATGGCATTTGCCATGGCGCACAAGCCCAGGCTTTATTTGCTGGATGAAGCCACCGGTGGAATGGACCCGGTGTTTCGCAGGGATTTTTATAAAATGATAAGAAAAATATTAGAAGGTGAAAATGCTTCCGTGCTTATGACCACGCATATTCAGGAAGAAATTGAGAAACAGGCAGATTATATCGGGATAATGGAGAATGGGAAAATCATCCGGTTTGGGGAAAACAGAGAAGAAGACTCCTTTTATTCAAAAACAGAAGAGAGGAAGGAAAAGCAATGAAGGAAAACGGACAGGAAAAATCGGAAATAGAGCAGATAAAGAGTTTTGACCGGATGCGAAAGAAGCTGGATGATTATCAGTTTTTGATGTACAGTATTGGAAAATTCCTCTTTCTATTTTTGGGATGTGCACTTATGATGCTGCCTGTTTCGGAGGGGGATTTGACTACTTTCGGCGCAAGCATTTGGTTACTTAGCATGTCGGCGATTTTCCATTTAAGTCCGTATCAGGTAGTGAAAGAGAAGGAAAAAACAATCGGCATTTATGAAAAATGTAAGTGGCTGCCGGTAAGCAGAAAGGATATTAGGAAAGTAAGAAGAGAATACCTGTTTCGCTTTTCTGTGAAAATGGGAATCATGGTGCTTCTTTGCCAATTATTCGGAGCAGCGCTGGCAGGAAAAGTGGGCTTTTTGAATGTGGCATATCCGGTTCTGGTATGGCTTTTCGTATTGGGAATCGGGA
>CAMWWJ010000355.1 GCA_947177925.1 uncultured Lachnospiraceae bacterium | reverse complement strand
AGTTTATATGAAAATGCTTCATACTCATCCCTATTTTCTTTAAAATAACCTTCAGTTGTTTTGTTGTTACGATTGATTTCATTTAAAATATCTCTTATCTGATATGCTTCTTCTTTTGTAAGAATATCATCATCTAATATTACATTATTTAATAATCTGTCATAACCTTCACCCCTTGCAGGATTTATGCTTATTGCTTTTTTATAACATGAAATCATAGCTTCCTTTTGGACCTGGGTCTGTGCAAGTTCAATATAATACTCATAACTATTTGACTTCGCACTGGCCTCAAGCATATATCCTGCCAGTGACATTGCACCAAATACTGCCGTTATAAAAATTGATGCACAAAACATTCCCAGTTTTTTATTTTGCTTTTTTCTATAAGATTCATCCAGTTCATTATAATGCTCTAATGCATACATAAGTTCCGCACAGGTTTGGTATCTATCATCAGGATTTGATTGAATACACTTATATACAATGATTTCCAATCCGGAAGATAATAAAGGATTCCATCTTCTGATTGGATACATCTCATAAGGCGGCTCACATGGATTATGTCCTGTAACCAAATGATATATTGTGGCTCCTAAACAGTAAATATCCGTCCTTGCATCAGTTTGTCCCCTGCCACCAAATTGTTCTGGAGCTGCATATCCCCGAGTGCCAAGGCATGTAGTATCCGCAACACTGGTCTCCTTAAAAGTTCTAGCTGTTCCAAAATCAATTAAAACAACATCTCCATCCGGTTTTAACATTACATTTGATGGTTTCATATCTCTGTAAATAATGGGATTGTCCCTTGTATGCAGATAATCCAACACACTGCATAGCTGTTTCGCCCACTCGATTACATTTTCCTGTGGCTGTGCACCTTCTTCTGCTAACAGCTTACTTAATGGAATTCCTTCAATGTAATCCATAACAATCAGAAACGTATTTCCATCATCTATTACATCCACAATACTTGGCAAATGAGCATGGCTTAACTGTTTTAGCAAATCAGTCTCCACTACTAATCCTTGCTTAATAATTTCATAATTTTCACTGTTATCTTTTCTTATTTCCTTAATGGCCCATTGTTTATTTGCTCTTTCGTTCATGGCAAGATAGACAATGCTCATTCCACCTTTTCCTATTACATTTAAAATTTTATATTTTCCATCAATTACGGAACCGATTTCAAGCATTTCGATCCTCCATATCTCTACCTAATAAAACAACTGTAATATTATCCTTTTCCATTCTGCTTTTATTTATTTCTATATAATGCCTGCATTGCTCATACATGGATTCTTCATTTTGCAATAACTGTGGTCGAAAACCTTGTAAAATTTCTTCCGATGTTATTTCATGTCGAAAACCATCGCAGCAAATCATATACATAGCCTGCTGATGAAAAGTTCCTGTCAGAAAATCCGGTTCCAGCTTTGGAGATGCTCCAACACATTGAAGCAAAATGCTACGTCTTGGGTCTCTTTCTGCATCAATTTTGCTCAAACGTTTCATTTCCACTTCTTTATTCACCAGAGTCTGATCTTCTGTTATTTGTCTGATAGTTGTTCCAATTTCATATAATCTGGTATCTCCTATATGGACTACAAAATATTCTTCTCCTAATACCAACATTCCTGTAAGTGTGGTTCCCAGTTTAATTCCTTTGCTTTCTCCAAATCTGCTTATTTGAGCATTTTGCTGCAAAATTACTTTTTTAAGGCTTTGACAAATTTCCTTTCCTCTATTTTCCATGTTCAGCAAATCCGGCAATTCTTTTTCAAACCATTTTGATAATCGTTTTACCACCATGGAACTTGCCAACTCACCCTTTTGCAATCCGCCCATACCATCACATACACAAATAAATGCCACCTCTCCAACAGATGTATCGGCAATCTTAATCAGTAAAGCATCTTGATTTGTTGTTTTTCGTATTCCTTTATCTGTACAATAAGCAGTTAAAAATCCCATAACCCGCACCTCTATATATAGTTAATTTCAAATTCCTCATCTGCCAGACGGATTTGAGAAGCATGAAATAACTCTATTTTTTCCCCCGGCATAACAATCTTATTATCTACGTATGTATGATTTGTAGAATTGTTATCCATAATATAAAACTTTCCATTTTCCCGAATTATATTGGCATGGGTCCTGCTTACGCTGGAGTTGTCCTCAATACAAAAATCTACATAAGATGCTTCCTTTCCTATTTTAAATTCCGATTTATGTATAAGTCTTTTATCACCGTTTTTTTTCCTTATAATGTAAGCAGCTCTTTCCGGAATTCCAGCATCATTTTGCATATCCTGTGATAGTATGGTGGTTTCTCCTACTTCCATTGAAAGAACTGTGGTTTCTCCAAAACCTGTTCCTGCAACCATATTATAATTATCTACTCCATATGTAGAAGCCTGTGTATTTCTGTTTTGATTTTCTATGACAGGAATATTATTATCCTCTTGCTTTAAAAAATAATCATTTGCAGATACCGCCTGTCCAGGAATCGTCATTTTGGATGGGATTGACACTCCTTTTGTTGTCTTTACTTTGCTTTTAGATTTTTCTTCTTTGCTCTTTTTTTCTTTTGAAGAATGGTTTTTCTTTTTCCAGAATAGTCCCTTTTTTTCTTTAATTTTATCTTTAGACACTGCTGGTATAGAAACAGGGCTCTGCGGTTCAGGCTGTGTCATAGAATTTAAAGTATATAACTTACTTTCAAAGCTGTTATTTACTTCTGTATCTAATATGGGTTTAATTTCAACATCATATTGTTTTCTTCCTAAATCCCCCGAGGGCTGATATTGCATAGCATCTTTTATATCTGTTTTATTGCTGGCATCTGAAGCAGCCTTTTCACTTAAACTTTCCAATAAATTTTTTAGCTCTATGAGAGAAAAAGGCTGACTTCCATTAAAATATTCAATTAACCTTATTACATATGAGGTATCCTCATTTTGTGAATATCTCATCTTATAGATAAGTCCCTTAAAAAATTCTTCTTGCCCAGTCATCTTTAAATTATATAAAGGCATACAAATTAGTTCTGGTTTACATGTACTTACATTGATATAAATCTTATCTAAATCCAATAGCAACGTATTTCCATTTATCATATACTCCTCTAGTTCCATAATCGTATTTATGATGCTCATCCAAATGGTCAGTATCTGCTCTTTTGTTATAATTTCCATCAAAAACTTTTCTAATGTTATTTTAGAGGTAATATTATAGCGGAAAAACTGATCTTTATTCATTTGGGAATATCCAAAAGGCAATAAC
>CAMWWJ010000354.1 GCA_947177925.1 uncultured Lachnospiraceae bacterium | reverse complement strand
GTTCTTTGTTGTTCTTAACTATACTTGTTTAAGTTTTATGAAAATATACGCCTGTTTTTACTTCAATTACATCATTTATTTTGGCTTGCTAATTTTCTGTTGTCAAAATGTTGCCACGCATTTATTATAGCAAATCCTCGCATATTAACAACCCATTTTTAAATGTTATACACCAAAATCCTGATTCCTCTTAATTACCCTTAAAACATGGTGCTAGCACCATGTTTGTATGGTCACTAAGGAAAAATCTGATTGAACACCACATCTCTCCTACAAATGTAAAATTAACTGTCTTTAGGGAAACTCCTAAAGAAAATCATATTATTGTCAGGATCATAAAAGCTCATATTGATTGCGCCCCAAGGTCGTTTAGTAGGACCTTCAATAATTCTTGCGCCCATAGCTAACACCTTTTTATACTCTTTTTCAATATCATCAACAGTAAACGCCAGGCAAATATTCTGATTCTGATTGTTCTTTATCGACCCATCATTATAAATTGTAAGTGCGGTTTCTTCAGCAATAAGAACTTGATGGATTTCATCTTCACTATCGTTTTCAATTTCAAGTAATTGTTTATAAAAGGATGCGAGACTTAATACATCGTTTGTCAGTAAACTCACTGTGCCAATTCTCATAAATACCTCCACATAATTTCGATTTACACGAGCAATTCGAGTGCCTGCCCTCTACCATTTTTATACCATGCACTACTAAGATCAATCACAATTTACCGCTCTGTCTGCTCAGTCATAATTCCCCAGCGAATCCCAAATTTATCAACAAAAACAACCCGACAAGAACTGTAATGTGTAGCTTCCATTTGATATATTGTCTTGCTTCCTTCTTTCATGATCTCATATGCTCTTTTTACTTCTTCCTTTGTATCATACATTATAGTGAGAAAATTTGAATAGCACGTCTGAAATTCAATATCCACATTGTCGCTCATAATGATTCTTTGATTGCCCAATACAAGCTCCGCATGATAAATATATTCTTTTTGATTTTCTTTAAGCAGCGGATTGTATTTAGGGTCATTAGCTTCTCCGTATGTGATCAGACAGCTTATCTTTCCGTTAAATGCCTTCTCATACATTTGAAGCGCTTCCCGACAATTCCCGCCGAAATTCAGTGTAGGAACAATATCCATTTTTGTTCTCCTTTTCTATATATCCCGATTTACTGAAATACATTTATGACATAACCATCTATTGTTGTGATGCTGCAAGTCTTGCCGCCCCACGGTTGAGTTTCTACCTGCGTAATTTTATCCCAACCTTTCGAGGTTATGTATGAATGCATTTTATCAATGTCCTGCACCTGCATAAAAGAAATTACACGTTGCTCAGGCTTGCCTCTAAACAGTTGATAACCCGTAAAATGGACTAAATACGTGATTTCAATTTCAGGAAGTATGTCAAAGACTACCCCATATAAACCGTTGCCGCTATCATCTTTTTCGACCACATTGCTATACCAGCCCATCACTTCCTCAAACCACTTAATTGTTTTAGCCATATCTTCCGTGAAGTAGATAGGCGCATTTTCCTTTACAAAATACCCCTTTTCGGTAAATCTGCTCATAATATCCTCCGTTAAATTTTCCTTTGCCCATTTTATGCACTGTGCGATTCTGGCACCGTGAGGGGTGTCGCCGTGTTCTGGATCGCAGGAATACTGCGTCAAAAGCTCACACGGGATATCTGGGCATTCCCCGCAATGAAGAAAGCCTTTATCCTGACAGCATACCGCAACAGGGCATTCTCCATGGAAAGGATGTCCGTTTGTTTCGATACACCCGTTGCAACCGCATGTCTCCTTATATTCGCATCCAGTGCAGTGAAGTCCACATCTTGAATCAACCATATGTATAACCTCCAAGTTTTTTCTTTAACTATATCACTCCAAACACGACAACTGTGTGTCATGATTCATATAAATTTTTTATGGAGTCCAATGTGGATTTCATTATTTCAACCATTTCTGGGGGAGCGAGAACTTTTATCTTATTTCCAAAGCTCAGGAACCACTCCACAGCATCCTTTTGCGTGGTAAATCCCCATTCCGTATATAGTTTCCCATCTTCCTGTTCGGTAAAGCAGGTATGTCCATATTCTTCAACCAACCTGTATTTCACAGACGAATCATAGACTGCAGGGATAATGTAGTCATCGGTCATGTGAGAGCCGAACTGCTTTTTTTCTTCTGGAATTTCCCTCATGTTGAATATGTCGTCTGTAACTGTCCGATTCCATAAGCGGCGCAGCTTATACATCCAAAAATCCTGCCGTTCCTTACAGAACCCAAAGACATACCAGTCTGACCTCTTAAAAACGATTAGATACGGTTCGATTAGCTTATCTGCTTCGCCCTTGTTATAGCAATAATGGAAAGCAATGCGCCGGGTTTCCCGGATGGCAAGTATCCTCAATATCCCGATTGATAGTACGGCGAGACACCTCGAATTTTTCAGCAAGGTAAGGAGCCGTAACGATCTTTTTCTGTTGTAAGGTTGTGATTATTCCAATAAGACGGTCGATTTTCATGCGGTATCACTTTTTAATTTGGTTTTCATAAATTCTAGTTTGTATATTTATATCTTCAACTTTCCCAATCATATGCTTAAATTTTATTGCAAAACTCAATAATTTCGCACTTTCTCGGCTCGACTGCTTTTTTATTTTCTACAGAGCATAAACCAAGACTGTCACAGCACTCAATTTCTAAATGACCATAAAAATGCTCAATGCTTTCAATAATACGGTTGCATTCTCTCATACTTGGACCTGTTCTTAAAGCAATAGTATATCCCTTTTTCCCATCGCTAATAGTTGCATGTGGTTCATGCGTATTACACCACGGTGTACATCTGTCGATAAAGACTTTGAATTGTCCCGGCACATCTGCCCAATAAGAAGGAGCAACAGCAATAATTATGTCTGCCCATTCAAATTGATTTATTACAATATCCACATCATCATGTTGAATACATTTTGCTGTATTATGGCAAGTTCTGCATCCTTTACAAAATCTAATATCAAAATCATCTATACAAATGATTTTCACTTCATACCTATCTCTTAAACAATCAGATACTAAATTCACAATTTCAGCAGTTGCTCCGTTTCTAACCGGACTGCAATTCATCACTAATGTATTCATTTTTTGACCACCTTCAATTTTTGTTAATAAGCTTTTTCCATAATTTTCCCCTATTTTCAAGGCTTTGCACAATGCTTACCTCAAAATATGTATCCTTTTCCCTTGTTTTTGCCCTAATGGGCAGGTT
>CAMWWJ010000353.1 GCA_947177925.1 uncultured Lachnospiraceae bacterium | reverse complement strand
AATAACATTTACTGTTATTTCTCTACTCTATTGCCGTCCATGGCAATTTTACCCTAGGTATTGAGCAGCCTGTTAAGGAAAAACGCCATCAAAAACACAGCCCCACCCCATAGAACCATACCGCTTCCCTCTGCCGCTGTTTCGTCTCAGCCGCTACTCCTTGAAGTGATAGGCCTTAGTTTGTAAAAAAATATGGGGGTTTTTAAAGGTGCTTTTCGATAAACAGTAGGAGATGGCAGTTCATAGGCGCATAGAAAAGTCTTTTGGGCCTTGATGAAAGCGCCGGTCCTTACGCAATGCCATTAAGTTAAGAAAAAGGATGTTATGCATAGTATTTATAATTACAAATATTGTTCTTAAACGAGCGTGGATTCCAGTTTTTTTAAATTACAAATGTTAGTGCATAATTATTATTGGGTGCGAGCTGCGAAATCAGCGTAGCTGATTTCCACTAGCGAGCAGGAGAAATTCTGCAAGCTTTGGTAAGTTGATAACGATACAGTAGAAAATCCTATCAGGTAAGGTCTAACCAACCGCCTGTACCGAGTCCTTGGAACCGAAGCGGTAACGTTAGGTTTAAGCGTAGGACAGGGAGAAATAGAGCCGAAACGAAAGTGAAGTGATTGAGCTGGGAAATAATTATGAGGTTGGAACTGGTCGATGTGCTCTTTTACACAGCAGACAATACTGTTATAGCCGAATTGGTGAGGATATAACGGCATTCCCCAGTCTGAGAGCTTGGCGAGGTTGATGATAAGTATGTTATCGGAACAGCTGAGGTTCTGCCACCTCTCTAAAAAAGAAAAAAAGGGTATGGAAACCAAAACAAAGAAATGCGTCAGGAATCCAAATGAGTGACAGGAAGTCCGACACAGCCATACAACTTCTGTATCTACAAATACAAATGCAGGAAAACCAATGCCTGCGACAAGCTGATTATCTGTGACACTTTGTGCCGTTCCTGCCATCGCTGCAACAGCGTCTGCAGCCGTTTTGAACGGGAACACTGTAACCAGATAGAAAAGACCCCTTACGTCTGCAATGGCTGCAGTAAGCCACGGCATACCTGTACCATACAGACCAAATACGATTACAATGCCAAAGCGGCCCATCATCATTATGAAGAACTTCTTTTTAGACGGGTTGGTGGAGTTAGCCAGTGAGTAAAACAAGGTAAAAGCAGTCGTGACAAAAGAAAAATTCCTAAGTGACTTTGAAAAGAGTTACGGATACTAGGAGGTAATAACAGAAGTTTCAAAGCTGCCACCACACTATATAGCAGCAATGCCGGATTCTGTGCAGGAAGAAGGTAATAGCAGCATTTGTGTTTGTATTTGCACTTTCAAAATTAGCAGGGTTGGCAGACAGAAGAATGGAGGAGATTTACAATTACCTGAAAACCGAACTGGTAAAACAGGGAATCCCGGCAGAGGAAATCGCCTTCATAAACTAGAAAAGGAATGCGGGGAAAAGAAGTTCTCAAAGACAGAGCTGATAAAGAAGCCTTTTCATGCAAAGAGAAAGCTGTTGTCTGGTATCTTAAACTGTGCGGATGCCGCCATAGAAAAGACCAAACAACTTGCCGCAGATGTGAAACAGTACCAGACGGATAAGGCAGAATGATGTGTTAAACGGAAAATTACATATTATATCGGAAAAATTACACAATAGTTTCAGGGACTAAAACTTGTGGTACATTTTATATACAAAATATAATAAAAAAGGTGGAATGAAGAAGAGATGTATCCTAAGTTAAAAGAATATTCATTTGTAAAGAGAGTTCCTGAAAAAGATGCAAATATTTTTTCGTATATGCAAGACGCTGATAGAAAAATAATTACTATAAATGAAAGCGCTAGTAGTATTTTAAGGCTTTGCGATGGAATTCACAGTATTGAAGATATAGCTAAAATATTGAACAAGGAATATAACAATGATGAACAAGAAATATATATAAATATAAAAGAATTTATACAGCAATTTTTGCATGCAGGTATTATAGAAGATGCAAAGTCAGACACGCCGCTTATGGATATAGATCGAGGCTCCTCAGAGGCTTATTTACCAAATGTAATATGTTGGGAAATAACAGACTATTGTCCGTTAGATTGTAGACATTGTTATATTCCGGAAAAGAATAATTATATTATCGGAAGAGACGAAATTGATCGAATAATTGATGAAATTAAGCATATGGGAGCTTACCAAATTCAAATAACAGGAGGCGAGGCGTTAACCAATCCAGAATTTGGGTATATACTGAAAAAGCTTTCGGACATGAAATTAGTAGTTTGTGTTTCCACGAGTGGCTTCTATTCAAATGATGATATATGGGAAGCTTTAGAAAACCTAAAGTCTAATCCGCACAATATAATGAGAATAAGTCTTGATGGAAACGAAAGGACACACAATTATATTCGAAGAAATAAAAAAGCTTACTCAACAGCAATCAAGTTTATAAAAGAAGCAGTTAAAATAGGAATAAATTGTCAAATAGGAACATGTTTGATAGACCAAACTCCAAATGAACTTGAAGATATGATTAAATTAGCAAAAGAAATAGGTGTGAAATATATTGAAATAGGAAGAGTTAGCGAACAGGGAAACGCAGAGAAAAATAATTTAAGTACATCGTGGTCTGATTCTATGTATCAAGATTTTCTGCAAAGTATGAAGGGAAAATATGAAACTATTGATTTTAAAATCAGACAAGCGGGTAAACAGGAGCGAAGGAACTGTGGAGCTGGATATTTAGCGTGTAGAATCAAACCCAACTTAGATGTAACGCCTTGTCCGATGATTGAAATCAAAATGGGAAATTTAGGCACAGAATCGATAGATGACATTATGAAAAGGGCTGGAAAGTATTTTTACTTCTTAGAGACTCCGCAAGAAAAGTTCTGTTCGGAATGTGAAAAAAATGTAGAATGTAAAAATTGTACAGCAAAAGGATATAACAATAAGGATAGAGTGGCTAGATGTATATGGTATGAAAAGTCAAAAAATAATATATATATGAAAGGTGATGCTGAAAACCTTTAGGAAGGAATACATAGTTCCCGCCTAGAAGCTAATATAGAGTTTTCAGAAATATTTTATGAAAGGAGGAAAAGGTAATGAAGAAGATGGACATACCTCAGATTACAAATGCAAATTTAGTAGTTTGCGGAGCAAACATTTTCGCTGGTCTTGCAATGCACGGCTTAGAAGTAGGAACTGCTTTTATTTGCGAAATTCCTATGTTTTGAGTTTCCCCATTTTTAAAATACTAATGCTCCGGCATCCGTTATTTTAAA
>CAMWWJ010000352.1 GCA_947177925.1 uncultured Lachnospiraceae bacterium | reverse complement strand
AAAGCGGGTGATGGGAATCGAACCCACGTATCTAGCTTGGAAGGCTAGTGTTCTACCATTGAACTACACCCGCATGATAAATATGAATTTTTCTTGTCACCACTCGGGGTGACAGGATTCGAACCTGCGACCTCCTGGTCCCAAACCAGGCGCTCTAGCCAAGCTGAGCCACACCCCGTCGTTCAGCCTTTCGCCGTGACGCAAGACATATTATATAGCAGGAATTTGGACTTGTCAATACATTTTTTGCAACTTTTTTTACAATTTGACTATTTTTTTTCAAAAGCCCCTTTTTCTCTATAAATATTTCAACTCAAAATGGGCTTCTCCCTGCTTGTCAAGCTCCATCATAACATAGGTCGGCTTCTTCCCATCCTGCCTTGGATAAGAGAGGCTTCCCGGATTGACTGCAATGATTTCCCTTTCTATATCGATGACAGGTCTGTGGGTATGTCCATAAAAAACCAGATTTTTATCCTTTGATCTTGCATATTTCTTCAATGTCTCACTTCCCATGGAAACATAATAATTATGTCCATGAGTGACCAAAACCCTGTATTTGCCTATTTCGAATTCCATTTCACGGGGCAGCTCCGAGAAAAAATCATTATTGCCTGACACAATGTGCACAGGACATCCTGCGCTTTCACAAATCAAATATTCGCTTCCTTCTGAGTCGCCACAATGAATGACCATATCCACCGGGCGCTCTCTTTCCAACGCACGGAGATAATTTTCATTCCGCCTATGGGTATCACTAACAACCAGCACTCTCATATGTATCCTGCTCCGATTTCTTTTTCATTTCCATTTTTTTAACAGCTCTTCTTTCATTTTTTTTAAGGCTTTTCCCCGATGGCTGATCCGATTCTTTTCCTCCGGGCTGATCTGGGCGGAAGTCATGCCATATTCCGGCAGATAAAAGATAGGGTCATAGCCAAAACCATTTTCCCCTTTTCTTTCATATCCAATCCTTCCTTCCATTTCTCCATGAGTCGTAATTACGGTTCCATCCTCCAAAACTGCTGCCATGGCACAGATAAACCGGGCGGTGCGTTCTTCTTCCTCCGCTTTTTCCATACGTTCAAGAATAATCCGGTTCTTTTCTGTATAAGGGGTATCCTCACCCAGATAGCGGGCAGAATAAATACCCGGCTCCTTATTCAGATAATCAATTTCCAGCCCGGAATCGTCCGCCAATACCACAGCATCTGTCCGTTTGGCAATTTCTCTCGCTTTTATCAGGGCATTTTCTTCAAAGCTCGTACCGTTTTCTTCTATTTCCACGGAAATGCCTGCCGCCTTTAAGGAAAGCACCTCCACCTCCATGTCTGCCATAATCGCCTGTACTTCCCTGACTTTTCCTTCATTGCCTGTTGCAAATATCATTTTCCTCATATCATTTCTCCACTTCCATCCCTAACTGTTCATAGGAGGTAATAATCGCTTCATAAAGCCCTTTCGCTATTCTATCCTTATAATCTTCTTTTGACAACAGATTTCTTTCCTGTCTGTTGCTGAAATATCCAATCTCCACCAGAGCTACCGGAACCTCGGACCCACGCACCAGATACATGCTTTCATCGCCTGCCCTAAGTCCAAGAGCCTTGGCAGAGGCGCTTTTTGTTACCTTTTCTTCTACAAGATAAGCAAAATCGGCACTGCTGAAATTGGGAATAAAAAAGGTTTCATTATAATAGGCGGTAATGCCATATATACTTGTATCCGTTTCCTCCAGAGCACCATGAATGCTTAAGAACATGTCCGCTTTTGTGCCATTTACCAGTTTGATAATCCGTTCCATAGTCTTATTTTCGTCAGAAAGCCTGGTATAATATACTTTTATATCAGTTTTATCCAAGAGCTCCTTTAACCGCATAGCTATATCCAGAGTCACTTCTTTTTCTATCAGATTTTCCACGCATATGCCATTTTCATCTCCGCCATGGGCCGGATCAATCACTACGATTTTATCATACTTTTCTCTTGGAGACACAAAGTTGATATACAAATGATTCTCATCAAATGTACTTTCAAATTCCAGTATGCCCTCATAAGCAATCACCAGACTGCTCACATCGACCTTGCTTTCATAGGAAATATCCTTTACCAGTTCTATATTTCCCGATAATTTATTTTTATAGAAATAGTCTTTTTTCAGTTTTGATATGGTAACAGTCAGCTTTTGGTCCATCAAATCATTTTCTATGGAAACCTGTTCTTCCTTTATCGTCGCTTCTAAAGGAATACAAAGATACTGGCTGGCTGTGCCGCTTTCTTCGTATATGTCCGCCAGGTCGCCCTCAAATTCCTGCTCTTCCTCTTTTATCTGGGACACTTGAGACTGCTCATCTCCCCGTCCGCCTCTCTGCATACAGTAGACTATCATCACGGTCATTGCCAGAATACCCAATACACTGCTGTAAAGAAAAAGCAATTTGTTAAGTTTTTTTGTCATATTACCCCTGCTTTTCTATTTCCTGGGCGGTTTGGGACCCATAAACTGATACAAATAGGTCCTCATCATGCCGTTATAGATTTTTCTGTTCTTATCTGCTTTTCTTCCGATATATCTTTCCGCTTCTTCATAAGAAGTGATCAGATACATAGACCAGTCATCCAAGGCCCTGAAACGTTCTCCTATCATTTCATATAGCGCCGGAAGCATTTCTTTTTCTTCCAGTCTTTCTCCGTAAGGCGGATTGGTAATGACAAAGCCATATTTTTTGGAATGGCTCAAATCCTTTACATCCCGCTTTTGGAAATGAATCATCTGTTCCACGCCTGCAAGCTTTGCATTGGCTCTTGCAATTCTTACCATATCCTCCGACAAATCATAGCCCTGAATATCTGCCTTTACGGAAAAATCCGCCAAATCATTTGCTTCATCCATGCTATCGTACCAGATTTTTTTCGGAATGAGATGAGTCCATGCATCACTCAAAAAGCTTCGATTCATGCCGGGTGCCGCATTGGCCGCCATCAGTGCCGCTTCAATGGGAATCGTACCGCTTCCGCAAAAAGGGTCCACCAGAATCCGCTCCTTATTCCAGGGGCTTAACAGAATCAGGGCTGCCGCCAGATTTTCCGCAATGGGCGCCTTTGCCGTTAACTTCCGGTAACCCCGCTTATGAAGGGATTCTCCCGTAGTATCCAAGGCTACGGTCACTTCATCCTTTTTCAAAAACACCCTCACCGGAAAAGCTTCTCCGCTTTCTTCAAACCAGGATGTCTGGTATCTCTGCTTCATACGCTCAACCATTGCCTTTTTCATAATGGACTGTATATCGGAAGGGCTGAAG
>CAMWWJ010000351.1 GCA_947177925.1 uncultured Lachnospiraceae bacterium | reverse complement strand
CTATATTAACTCATATATTTGCTTTAATATGATACTAATAGATTCTGTCTGACTCTGATTAAATAATTGTAATGCCTCTATAAGTTTCTGGTCATAACTTGATTTTTCTTTTCCAGTTAAGATGTAATCACAGTCAACTTTTAGTGCTTTACATAAGTTATATAATACAATTGCAGAAAATCCTTTTTTTCCAGTTTCTATTTCATATAAGAATTTGGATGAAATAGATGCTTTTTCTGCTAATAATTCTCTTGTATACCCACGCATGACACGTGTCAACAAAATACGTTCTCCTGCTTCTTTATAAACAGTTATCATTCGTATCAACCCCCCTATATTATATATTAGTTCATTTTTACGATATCTTAAACCGCCTTTTGTTCTATCACTCATTACCTAGAGTACACATTTCTATTTTATCAAACACTTATTCCCCTTTGAAAAAATTTTCTCAACACAAATAATTTACAACTAAACTTTATACCAACGTTCCAAAACAAATGCTTTTCTCGCCAATCCTAATACATCTTTGAATTTCTGTGTATTTAAATATGCTGCTTTAAAGCTATTCGAAAAACTTACTCAGTGCCATAGACAGAATATATCAGTTTTTCTGAGACATTAGTATTCTCCTTTTTGTAACTGGTTTAATATCTGCAAAATTTCTTCATTTTCTTCAGACTGTTCTTCCTTTAAAGAAAAAGTACTCTTTTTCATTTTTGTAAAATATACTAATAATTTCAATAGTAGAAACATTTTATCTGTTTCGGAACAGTTAAGAACAGATTCCCAAACTCCACTTAACTTTTGGTTTTCACCAAACAAAACGAAATCTACTGATACACTCATTTTCTTATACAAATTTCTTAAGCTAGATAAAGAAACTTGATTTTCTCCACTTTCAACTTTTTTATAGGCTGAAAGAGAAATGCCCAGAACTTCTGAGAATTGTTCTTGCGTTAAATCTGCATTTTCGCGTATCTGACGCAATCTAAATGCTGATTGCATTCTTTCTTCTAAAGTATCCTTTTTACTCATAGTCTATATCCTTCATTATAAAATTATATAATCCACATTACTGTATACAGATTTTTATATTTTATCCAGCCCTTTTTAATATACCTAAAGTTCCTTAAATTTATCCCATGACTTGTGTTCCATACCTTTTACCATCAAAGTATAATTTTCACTCTCCATTTCTTTTAACCAAGCATAACAACCAATTTTGGTTATGAAAACAAAGAGGCTTATCATAATCTTAAAAGCCATGATCAGAAGTCGTATATCAAATCCCAGACCTACGAAAAATGGAAAGAGCGGAGTCTCAAAATTCTTTATCCACTATATAAAAAGGAACAAAAAAGTAAAAACGGGTATGAATCTGAAATATAGGTGCCTTGAACGGCATTATAACAGAGAGATAGATGAAGATTATAGAAAACAACAGAGATAATACCGGAAGGAATAAAAATATGAGTGAAGAGGAGAGAAAACAGGACTATGAAACAAAAGTATTAAGACTGGCAGGAGGATATCACCCATGAAACTGGGACAAAAAAATATATCTTCTGACCTGTTAGCCAGCTTTGGAAGGCAACTAACAGGAGAAGATATATCAACAGGGACTGTTCTTTTATTCGTTTATTTTTACAGGTTCTTTTCCATTCATATAGTAAAGACCCATATCGTCGCCTTCCCAAACAATAAACATGACGACATCTGCAAGTTCCATAATCTCATCAACGTCTTCCATGACCTTTACCTTCGACTTAGAATTCGTACCCGCATAGCAGAGTGTATCATTTTCTATGAAAAATATCTTTTTCATAGATTCATTATAAGCGACAACATAGCGGTAATACTCATCCTGACACAAATCGTTTGTGATTCTCTCTGTCTTATTCTTACCCTTTAAATAAAGCAGTTCTTCCTCTCCTATTACAATATAGATCTTGGATAAATTATCATTTGCAACTACATAGTCTACATACTCTTTATCATAGAGCAGTTCAGCCTCCATATTATCGCCGATTTTTTTAATCCTATACAAATCGCCGCTCTTGATAAACAATATAGATTTTCCGTCAGCCGACACCTGATAATCATAAAGTGTTGAACAGATTTTTATGGTGTCAGTACCTTTATCATTAAACCAGTACAAACTGCCGGACTGCGCAAGTATGCTGCCCTTAAGGGACTTAAGACCCATTATGGTAGCGCCTATGCGGACATCTTTAAAAGAAATTACATTATCAGGCACGACAACTGCGTGCAATTCTTCATCCGAAATTTTAACGGGGTCTTCCATCTTTGGCGTATGGTAATAGGTTTTTCCATCCTTGGTATATAAAATCTCCGATACGTCCTTATTCACAAAGAAATTACTACATCCACTGGAGGAAACCTTTTCGGAACCCTTGCCATTATAGATATAAAGCTTATTGCTGTCATCTATATAATAGAATGTTTTGCCATTGTCAGAAATAGCAACCGGCATACTTCCATCGTCGTCCACCTTTTGATTCTTAATGCCGACACCGCCGATATAAAGGTCATTCTCCGTATAAGATTCATAATTTTTCAGATAAGCAATTGCTTTTCCTTCGGGAGAAAGACAGATATAACCCGGGAATACATCTGTATCAACCTGTGTTATTTTACCGTTTTTGACACAGTACAAATATAAATCGCCTTCCATCATATTGTCAGCCACAACATAAGCAATATACTCACCCGTATAGCTGACAGCATAAGTAGCAACATATTCATCCACTACCAGCTCAGGCACTAAATCAGCTCTCATATAGTACAAAGACGTATCATCAGCATAGACAAACATGGAACGTTCCCCATTGGTCAGGCCGCCCTGGGAAGACTCTCTTTCTCCTTGATACATTCCATTTTCAAAGCTCCAGTAAGACTCTATATAATCCTTTCTGTCAGCATAGGTATCCATGCCTGTCTTCCTGCTGCCCGTAAGAAAAATAACCAGTATGGCAACCAATACAGCAAAGACAATTGCAGCGGGAACTAAAATTTTAAAAGGAAAACCTTTCTTTTTTTGTTTTTCTTTATTCTCTGCAGGAATTGGATTAAATGCCACATTCTGCATCGGAGCAGAAATCTGTTCCTGTTCTGTTTTTGCTGCACTTTCTTTTACAGCTTCCGGTTCTGTTTCCCTTACTGCCCCACATTCCGGACAAAATGCAGCGCCTTCCGGAAGCGGTTTTCCACACTGGTTACAAAACATATCAAATCCTCCATAAAAATTGATTTTATCACCATTTTAACGTTATATTCATG
>CAMWWJ010000350.1 GCA_947177925.1 uncultured Lachnospiraceae bacterium | reverse complement strand
AAAAATCGGAGACATTGTAGCAGTCAGGGTGGAAGTGGAAGATGAGAGCAAATATGAAGTATTGAATAAAATTGGGGATTAGTTGCTATTCGTATAAATTTAAAGTAAAATTTACAGTTTAAATACAGATAGATCTAAGAGGGCATTATATGTTCAAATTAAAGACAAATGGCAATGTGCCTCATAAAGGAGTCTATATGAATATATATTTAAAGTTGTTTGCTTATTTTGTAGTATATTCAGCGATGATGAGCTATTACGAGGAATACACAAATACGAGACATAGTATGACGAAAAGGAGCTATAAAAGATGAATCCACTTTTATTGTTATTAGAACTCATAATCCTAACCTTTATCTGGAATGAAAAACTCATCAGGCATCATCCCTTATTTAAGGGCTGTTCCTGCAAGGGAAAAATCGAAAAAGTGGATACGGAGCATTTAACCAGGGATGGAAAGCCTTATTATGTTGAAGTTTCATATGAGAGCGAAGCAGAAAAGAGACGAGCTAAAATAAAAAAAGAGTGGAATGATGCTGTGAACAAGGAAGTGCCACTTGTTGTTTCCGATAAATACAAGGGACATGTCATCAGAGGGGAGTCTTCTCTGGATGTTTCCACGATTCTAGGCACGATTATGGTTTGCATAAGTTCTATCTTTATTATCCAAAGGACAGATTTTCATTTGCAAACAGGGATATTTCTGATTATGATTGCTGGTATAGGAATATTTTGTTTTCGTGGACTCCCCAAAATGTTATATGTCAGAAAATTTAATAGGTTGTTAGAGGAAGGAAAGGTAATCTATGCTACAGTAACATCAATCAGGAAAAAAGCGGTTACGGGAATTGATAAGGAAGTGGTTTTTCAATGTGTGTATAAATGTCCGGATGGAAAAGAACTTGCATTTAAAAAGTCCTTTGAAATGCAGCAGGGCAGTTGTGAAATAGTAGGGGAAAAAGTACCTGTTCTGGTTAGCCGCACGAATTGGAAGGATTTTCTGATTTTGTATTCACAGATTGGGATTCGTGACCATTTGGAGACATCATTTTCACAGATATGGTCAAAGCAGTGAGTAAGATAAAGCGCAGAGGTGGCGAAATAGCTGTGGAATAATGCTTATGCTCTAGGAAAGGAGAAGCAGGAAAACTATGCTTTTAGAAAACGAGAAGATAAAAAATAAGGCTTCCAATTATTATAGAAAAATAACATTATTAGAAAGCCGAACATTTCAATGTGTGGCTTTTGGAGTTGTTTTATTACATGCAGCAGTTATGAGTGGTCTTGTTGATACGATTGGGATATCACTTGGTTTTGAGAATGCATTAACAGATTTTATTGCAATAGCATGTGAGGGTACTTTGCTATATTTAGTTTTAGTAGTTGCGCGTGTTGATGAATACCGATTTAATAAGCTGGTAAGGGATGGAATTGTGTTAAAGACTGAGATTAACCATCGGTTAAGTAGAAAGACATTTTCAAGCAATGATACAGCACTACAGATTTTCAGTTTTTATCTTTGTGAGGATGGAGAAAAATTGACATTTAGCCAAACCAAGAGTTTGAATATTATGAGGCAATTAGATATTTTTATAGAAAAGAAGCTAGAGCAGGAAAGATACATAAATGTTCTGGTAAATCCCGTAAAATGCAGTGAGTACTATATTATAGTTCATGAAGTAGGGGTAAAGCCGGAAAAGAAATATGAGGTGCCTTATGGAAATAAGATTGTAAGCATAATTCTTTTGCTTTTGGTTGTGCTGGAGTATCTTGTCTGGATGTTTTTGTTTTAAGGTTGTGTTCCGGCACATCGAATAGTTTGGGACGGCTTAACATCCTTTGTTTAAAAAGAATTTAAGGATGGGAACCATACAGGGATTTGGAAAATCCAAGATTTATTATAGATTAAAATCCATGAGAGAACTTTATGCGATAATATCTTTTCTGGCAATTAAATTAGTTGTCATTTGATGTGAGCTAATAGTGGCATTTTTACAAATGAGCCTTTGCAGCAGGAGGGCAAGAAGATGTATGATATGATTGACAGTGTTCTATGCGTGAGAAAAAGAGGAATATGGATGGAAAAAGAAATATATGTTACCATTGCTTCCTTGATATTTTTCATTTATTCCATGGTGGGATACGGAATGAATTTTGAACTGAATATAAAAAGTTTTAACTATGCGGGTATCGTTTTGATACTAGGCTGTTTGTGCTTTACGGTGGCTTTGACTATTAATATTCGAGTGAATAAAAGAAAAAACAAATTGCTTGTTTCGGGAGAGGTTATTTTTGCAAAAATTGATAGAAAACATTCCTGGATTATATCAGATCAAGGAAAAGTAAAGTGCAGTTATGTAAAAGATGATGTTCTATGGGTGTTTGAAGCAAGATATATAGAGACAGATCTTGGACTGCGGACATCTGATAAGTTTTATGATACAGACGTCATGCCGGTTATAGTCAATCCTCAAAACTATCATGAATACATCGTATTGTTTAAAGATGTGCTGTTAAGTTCCCGAAAGGGAGTAAACAAGCCGCTATACTTCACGAAAGTGATAAGAAAAATAAACCTAAATGATGGTACGGACATAAACTGATTGGGAGGAAGGTATGGAAAAACTCACAGTTATAAAGACGGATTTTACTTATGAGCAATTAAAAGAAAGATTTGAGAAAAATGTGAATGCGACTCTTGCAGGACGAAACAGCAATGAGATTGAAGAGGTATTTGCAGGGAATATAACTAGAGAGCAATGTGTTCTTTCTTATTTTTTGACGAGCAGAAGGGGCGGAAACAATTGTTTATATGGATTTATTGA
The DNA here is from genome assembly GCA_947177925.1 of uncultured Lachnospiraceae bacterium. Lineage (GTDB taxonomy): Bacteria > Bacillota > Clostridia > Lachnospirales > Lachnospiraceae > RGIG3040. The sequence goes on along the minus strand of CAMWWJ010000350.1, from coordinate 484 downwards.
AGAGGGAGAGGATGGATGCACCATTTATTATAAGATGCAGCTTCCATCCAATTATTATAAAGCCGGATATGTCATGCTGTTTGTAACAGTTATTGCGAATTTTGTCTTAATGTCATTGGGGCTGTTTTTGCAATTCATTATAGGGATCCTGCTTTTAGACGTTGCATTTTTCATTCTTTCCTTTTCAGTGATAGATACCAGGGAGGAAGAGGAAAAATGCCGTAAGAAGATCAATGAAATTGCAGGGAGTCATGTGGAATAAATCTTTTTAGCTTGTAAGGGACTTGAGGAAAGATGCAGGTAGAAAAGAATTATTTAAAAAATTTATGAGATAAGGAAATGAAAGCAAAATACAAAGTAAGCTATGAAAAGAACAACATAGCATTTGGGAGAGATAACAAAATGAAAAAACACCACAAAATTATAATAACTGTTGTGATATAACATAGTTGTAACAGCTCGACCTAATAAGATATAATCTTAG
>CAMWWJ010000349.1 GCA_947177925.1 uncultured Lachnospiraceae bacterium | reverse complement strand
CTATATGCCGACCCGAACGGTACCAACACCTGAAATCAGGCTGTTTAGGAAAATCACTGCCAAAAACACCGCATGGAATCCGCCCACATCCCTCTTTTGCGTCCGCCACCAACTCTTCACCCCCAAAAAAGAAAGCCCCCTGATTTGCATCAGAAAGCTTTCCTGCCACATCTTTTTTTCTATTTAATAACCCTGACTCTGATTACACCTTGAATATCCGACAGCTTCTTCACAATTTCCTCTGTTACAGGAGTTTCAAGGTCCAGCATGGTATATGCTACCGTACCTTTTGACTTGTTTGCCATGTCAGTAATATTGATGTCAAGCTCACCGAAAGTTCCGGTAAACTTTGTGATCATGTTGGCTTTGTTTTCGTGGAAGATTCCAATGCGGCTTGCCTGGCTGCAGACACCCATGTCCACATTTGGATAATTCACGCTGTTTTTAATATTTCCGTTTTCCAGATAGTCCATCATTTCTTTCACTGCCATTTTTGCACAGTTATCTTCCGATTCTTCAGTAGATGCACCTAAATGGGGAATTACGATGCAGCCTTCTTTTCCTGCTGTTGTAGTGTTTGGGAAATCGGTTACGTATTTGCGGATTTTGCCCTGTTTGATTCCTTCCAGTATATCTTCCTCATTTGCAAGCAGATCCCTTGCAAAATTCAAGATGATTACGCCGTCCTTCATCTTTTCGATTGCTTCTTTATTCAGCATGCCTTTGGTGCTGTCCAAAAGCGGAACATGAATGGTAATGATATCACAGGTTTCGTAGATTTCTTCTACGTTTAACACATGCTTTACATCCCTGCTTAAGTTCCATGCGGCATCTACAGACACATAGGGATCATATCCGTATACTTCCATTCCCATATGCTTTGCAACATTGGCAACCTTTACACCAATTGCGCCCAAACCGATAATACCAAGCTTTTTATCCTGGATTTCTGTTCCTGCAAATTTCTTTTTCTCTTTTTCCGTTGCTTTTGCAATGTTTTCATCATCCTTTGCGGATTCCACCCAGTTGATACCTCCCACGATATCACGGGAAGCAAGCAGCATGCCTGCAATTACCATTTCCTTTACGCCGTTTGCGTTAGCGCCCGGAGTATTAAATACAACGATTCCTTTTTTGGCGCATTCCTCTAAAGGAATGTTGTTCACGCCTGCTCCTGCCCTTGCAACTGTCAACAGCTTATCGGATAATTCCATATCGTGCATGGAGGCGCTGCGTACTAAAATACCTTCCGCTTCGTTAATGTCTTCTGTCTTTTCAAAATCTGCTTTAAACTTATCCAGTCCCACCTGGGCAATTGGATTTAAGCAATAATACTTAAACATGATTTGCCTTCTTTCTGTTTCTTTTTTTATTATCATTTTCAGCAGTTTTCTGCCTCAAATTTTTTCATGAATTCCACCAGTTTTTCAACACCCTCGATAGGCATTGCATTATAAATGCTGGCACGCATGCCGCCAACGGTCCTGTGGCCTTTTAAATTCTCAAAGCCCGCTTCCTTTGCTTCCTTTACGAATTTTGCATCCAGATCCGCATCTCCTGTTACAAAAGGAACATTCATCAGGGAACGGTCTTCTTTTCTTACCGTTCCTTTAAACAGCTTGCTTTCATCCAAGAAGTTGTATAAAATAGCTGCTTTTTTCTCATTATGCTCTTTCATGGCTTCCAAGCCACCCTGCTTCTTGATCCATTTGAACACCTTGCCGCATATATAAATGCCGTATGCAGGAGGCGTATTATACAGAGAATCGTTGTCCGCATGTGTTTTGTATTTTAACATGGTAGGCGTTCCGGGCAACGTATCTTCCGTAATCAGATCTTCACGGATAATGACGATTACCACACCTGCAGGCCCGATATTTTTTTGAACGCCGCCGTAAATAATTCCGTATTTGGTCACATCTACAGGCTCTGATAAAAAGCAGGAGGAAACATCGGATACTAATGTTTTTCCTTTTGTGTTTGGCAGGGTATGGAACTTGGTGCCATAAATCGTATTGTTCTCACATATGTAAACATAGTCCGCATCCTCTGAAACAGGTAAATCAGAACAGTCTGGTATATAGGAAAAGGTCTCATCCTCACTGGAAGCAATCTTATTTGCCTTTCCGTAAATGGAAGCCTCCTGAAAGGCTTTCTTTGCCCACTGACCGGTTACGATATAATCAGCCACCTTGTTTTTCATAAGATTCATAGGAATCATGGCAAACTGCTGGCTTGCGCCGCCCTGCAAAAATAATACCTTATAATTATCCGGTATATTCATAAGCTCTCTCAAATCCGCTTCCGCCTCTTTGATAATAGTATCATAAGCCTTGGAACGGTGGCTCATTTCCATAACCGACATTCCGGTTCCCTTATAATCTAACATTTCATCTGCAGCTTCTTTTAATACTTCCTCAGGTAAAACTGCGGGACCTGCTGAAAAGTTGTACACTCTGGACACTTTTTTCTCCTCCTATTTCTTTTCCTATATTGGATTCTTCATGTTATCACTTTGCCATACTAAAACATAACCTATATTTTACATAGTCTTCCAAAACAAGTCAACCATTTAATAAAAAATCATCACCGGGGTGCCTTCTTCCGCCATTTCATAAAGCTTCTGCACTTCTTTATAAGGAGTATTGATACAGCCATGGGAACCGTTGGACTTATAAATGTTTCCGCCGAATTTTCCTCTCCATTTAGCATCGTGGATTCCGATATTTCCGTAAACCGCCATCCAGAAATCCACGGGGGTTTCATAATCTTCTCCCCTGAGCACACGGTTTCTCTGCTTATAGTAAATATAACATGCCCTGGCAGGGGTACCGTTTCCTTTTCCAGTGCAGCCGGTCACTACCGATGCGGACAAAACCTGTCGTCCCTGAACATAATAATATAACTTCTGTTCCGTCATATCTACTTCTATATAAGTATCGCCAATATCATCTTCCCCTTCGCCCCATGCCCTTTGGGAATAAACAGGAGTACGGACCTCTTCTTTCTTTGCGGCAAATGCTTCCATAAGATATTCCGTTTCTGCCTTTTTATCAATCTTATTCCCATATGTGCCTGCCGGAACGGTAACGATATCTCCTCTTGTAGCCTGAAACTGTCTGTCTTTTTTGGTTGTGTCATATTTATCACAAAGCTTACCTACAAATTCCTTCAATTTTTCCTCATCTAACTGAAGTTCGCCTTTTTCATCCAGAAGAAATTCGCCTTCCTCGTCCATGAGAATCCAGTCACTTGTTATAGAAGCATCCAGAATCTCCTGCCGCCTGCTCATTGCGCTCTGCATCCTCTGACCCTCCT
>CAMWWJ010000348.1 GCA_947177925.1 uncultured Lachnospiraceae bacterium | reverse complement strand
GAACAGAGTTATAAATTTATATTCTAAAAATAGAAAAATCTATTCAGCGACTATAGAACTTTGTTATACATGTAATTGGAATTGCAAGTTTTGTTATTTGGAAAATCATGAGGGTTGTGGACTTTCTGGTGATGTAATAAAAAATTTGCTTATTCAATTGAGAGAACTAGGATGTTTTGATTTAACATTTACTGGAGGCGAAATTTTTACTAGAGTAGATGCATATGAAATAATTAAATACGCCCGCGAATTAGGATTTGCAGTAACTTTAATGACTAATTTAAGTTTGATTGATGAGCAGACTTTGGATAGTCTTAAAGCTATTGGTATAGAAAGAATAGAAAGTTCCCTGTTTTCATTAAATCCCTTAGTACATGATAATTTTGTTGGAAGTAAGGGGGCTTTCAATAAGGTATATTATAACCTCTTTTACTGTCAAAAAATCGGGATAGAAGTCCGAGTCGGTTTTATTCCATTGAATTTTAATAAAGATGAACTGGATTATTTTATAAAATTTACAAAGCAATATAGGTTGGAGGCGAAGTATGATTGCAGAGTATTGCCTAGAATGAATCATGATTTGGTAGGATTAAGATATGCGTTGTCAAATGATGATTTAGTAGAAGCTCTTGGAAAAATTGACAAGGAAATGGGAGTAGAGTATAGCCCCAAAAATGGGGAATATCTTTGCGAAAGCACACATACCAATATTGTTATTACACCAAAGGGAGATGTTCGATTGTGCGCAGTGTTAGATATTGCTATTGGAAATGTGTTGCAAGAAAGTATAGATGTAATATTGAACTTAGATAAAAATAAAAAAATTATTTCTCAAATAAGAGATACTAAATGGAGTGATTTAAGACAAGAATGTAGGGAATGTAAAGATAATAAGTATTGCGTAAGATGTCCGGGAATAATTTTGCTTGAAAATAAAGATTTTTTTGGCTGTTCTCCGATTAACTGCCGATTTGCAAAAGCTAGAAGAAAGGTAGAAGAACAAAATGAAAAAAATATTATGGAAACTAAAATGGCTGTACATTTTTGACACATTATGTTTTGTAATTACCGTGGCTTGCATTGCCATGATTCCATATGTGGAAAAAAGATTTATTGAGATGTTTACGGCACACAATCTGAATGTTGCCAACATCGTATATTTGATTTCTTTGTTTGCAGGTTTGGTTCTGGCTTACCTGATATTTAACTATCTTTCGATAGTGTTTGATTTTAAGAGAAGTGTTGCTTTTGAAAAGGAAATAAGAGACGGTTACTTTCGTTCTCTGCTGACGGGGCGTGAAAGGATATGGGAAGAGGAAAAAAGGACGAGCACATTCAGGCGCTGACTACAGAAATAACGCAACTTGAGGATGATTATCTTACGCCTGTTCTCAACACGATTCAGGGTGTGTTACAAATTGTGACGTATGCGGTTATTATTTTTGTACTTATAGATGCTTACATAGCACTTGGCGTATTGGTTCTGGCCGTTCTTGGTGTTGCGGCTTCCCGTTCGGTAAAGAACAATGCTTCAAAGAAGAGAGAAGAATACCTTGCCTCCAATGCGAGCTATATTGGTTTTATTCGTCAGTTATTGTCAGGTTTTACTGCCATAAGGCAGAATAACATGAAAAAGGTCTCTGACAGAGAGGAAGAATACTCTGCACAGACGGCTTTCAAGCGGCTCCGCTATGGTAAATCCAAGGCATTTCTTTTGTCATTCAACAATGTGGTAAGTTATTTTGCTCTGCTTTTGTTCTTTGCGTTTGTTGTGTGCTTGTCCTATGCAGGGGTGATATCAGTCGCGGTTGCGATTGTTTCATTTGGTTATATAGATTTGGTTATGGAACCGATTAATGCAATACTGGATTCGGTTGCATGCCTTAAAACGTCGGTGCATTTAAAGAAAAAGATTGAAAGTAGAATTATGGGAAAAGCAGAGGTAGACTACCGGCAGGATTCTGTAATCAACATGGAAGCAGAGCATATTTCCTGTGTGCGTGAAGAAAAGGCAATTCTCAGTGATTTCTCATATTTGTTTGAAACAGGAAAAAGTTATCTTTTGTGCGGTCCGAATGGGTCAGGGAAGTCTACTTTGCTGAAGATATTATCAGGTGTGTTTCCAGTCTCTGATGGAAAAATTCTTGTCAACAAAAAGCCTGTACCAAATGGCACGATTTATAGTGATATTTATTATATAGATCAGAGCGCTATTGTGTTCAGGGCTTCCTTTGAAGAAAATGTCACGATGTTCGGTTCTTATGATATGGGCAGGCTACAAGAATTTGAGTTTATGAAATTGGAAGTTATGAAAAAAATTTCTGACTGTGCAGACTGCGAAATTTTGAGTGGAGGAGAAAAACAATTAGTTTCTTTGTGCCGTGCATTGATCAGCGGTGCGAGATGGATTCTGATGGATGAGACTTTTTCCGGCGTAAGTAATGCTATTGAAGATAAGATGATAGAGGAGATTTTAAGTAAGGATTATAATGTTATATATATTACCCACAATTTTTATTGTGAAAAATATTTTCAGGAAAGGATAGAGCTAAAATAGGAGAACTGTTTTAGAATAAAGAAAAATGAGCGTTCGACATAGAATTACATTTAATATTGCATAACAACAAAAACAAACAACAGACATTGTTTTTATAAAAGATTATGAGCGACAGGAATTTATTATTTTAGAAGATGTTTCAAAAGATATTTGGATGGGTATTGTAAATGGATTATCGGTAAAAGACATTTGCAAACAAATTTTGTTAGATTATGAAGGAGCTGATGAAAACACGATAAAAGATGATATAAATGAATTTATACAAGATTGTATAAATAATAAGTGGATTGAGGTGGTAGATGAGTGATTTAATTGACTTATATTCCAAAAATGAAAGATGTTATGCCGTTACTATTGAGTTATGTACAATGTGTAATTGGAAATGTTTGCATTGTTACATTCCAAAGCATAATCATGCAGGTCTTTCTATTGATAGAGTGAAAAGTCTGCTTAACGAATTGAGAGAATTTGGAGTATATGAGGTGAATTTTACTGGCGGTGAGATATTTACACGTAGTGATTGCATGGAAATCGTGCAATACGCGAGGGGGCTTGGTTTTGCAGTCGGTATTCTTTCAAATGCTTCATTATTAAATGATGAAATTATCGGCAAATTAAAAAAGTGCCATATAGAGTCTTATGATTGTACTATATTTTCAATGGATAGTAAAATACATGATGCTTTTGTACAAGTTGATGGAGCCTTAAATCAAGCATTGAGAAATATTATTAAATTGAAAAATGCAGGCATTGATGTAACAATGAAATGT
>CAMWWJ010000347.1 GCA_947177925.1 uncultured Lachnospiraceae bacterium | reverse complement strand
CAGCGCAAGGGCAGTCACAGACTTATGGGAAAAGTCTGGGCTGTCCTTTTTGTGCATTTAAGGAGGCATTTATGGCAAAAAGATATTACTGGTTGAAACTGAAAGCAGACTGGTTTTCGGACAAGCGTATCAAGAAATTACGCTCCATAGCGGGCGGTGACACGCATACGATCATCTACCTGAAAATGATGCTGCTATCGTTAAAGGATGAGGGAAAACTTTATTTCGATGGTGTGGAGGACAATTTCGCTTCGGAGATTGCACTTGCGCTTGATGAAGATGCAGAGAACGTGAAGCTGACGCTTACGTTTTTACATCGGCATGGGTTGATAGAAATCTGCAACGATGACGAATACCAGCTTACGGAAGTTCCAACGATCATTGGCTCGGAAACAGCTTCGGCGATGCGTGTGAGGGAACATAGGGAGCGGAAAAAAGAGGACAAGCTGTTACAATGTAACACGTCTGAAACAGGCTGTAACAATCTGAAACAGATTTGTAGCGTAGAGAAAGAGATAGAGATAGAGATAGATAAAGAGTTAGATAAAGAGGGAGAGAAAGAGACACCCACTCCCGCCGCTTATGGGAGATTCTGTAATGTTTTTCTTTCTGACACGGAGCTTGACGGTCTAAAATCGGAACTGCCCGACAAATGGGAATATTACATTGACAGATTATCGGTACATATCGCTTCAAGTGGAAAACAGTACTATAACCATGCTGCCACAATTTATAAATGGGCGCAGGAGGATGCTGACAAAACAGCGCCAAAGAAAGGGATTCCTGATTATTCATACAGTGAGGGGGACAGTTTATGAGCAATATTTTAGAGGATGCGGTTCTGAAGATGTTGGACACAGTACCAGAGCCGGAAGACTACAAAGGCGATGACGGATTGTTGTACTGTGGAAAGTGCCATACACCGAAAGAAGCATATTTTGCAGAAGGAAAGAACCTTTTAGGGTGTGACCGTCACCCGTCTGAATGCGACTGTTGCAGGGCAGAACGGGAAAAGCGGGAAAAAGAGGAAACAGAAAAGAAACATAATGATGAAGTTGAGTGTTTGAAGCGTAACGGATTCCCTGATCCGGCTATGCGGCATTGGACATTCGGGAATGATAACGGGAACTGTCCACAGATAGAGAAAGCGCATTTTTATGTAGAACATTGGGAAATGATGAAGGCTGAAAATATCGGTTACCTGCTGTGGGGAAATGTCGGTACAGGGAAAAGCTACTTTGCCGGTTGTATTGCAAATGCCCTCATGGAGCAGGAAATATCCGTCTGTATGACGAATTTTGCTACGATACTGAATGATCTCTTTAGCAATACAGAAAACAGGAATGAATACATCATAAGGCTTTGTTCCTATCCGCTGCTTATCCTTGACGATTTTGGTATGGAAAGAGGTACAGAATACGGTCTTGAGCAGGTCTACAACGTGGTTGACAGCAGATATCGGAGCAACAAGCCGCTGATCGTCACAACAAACCTCACGCTGGAGCAGTTACAGCACCCTGAAGACACAGCCCACGCCCGTATTTATGACAGGCTTCTTGAAATGTGCGTACCCGTTCGATTTACAGGCGGCAACTTTCGTAAAGTGACCGCACAGCAGAAAATGGAACGCCTTAGAAAGCTGATGGAGTGAAAGGAGAACCTATGGAAATTAGAGAGAAAAACAGAAAAATGGTTCCGATTTGGGAGAAATATATGCTGACGGTTGACGAAGCGGTACAATATTTTGGAATAGGCGAAAAGAAAATAAGAGCGTTAATTGCTGAAAACATAAATACAGACTTCTGCTTTACGGTTCAAATTGGTAATAAGTCTTTGATTAACCGTCAGAAGTTTGAGGATTTCCTTAATCAGATAACTTCATTGTGACAAATCTTACTTGATTTAACGCTTTAAAGTGGAAAAACACGCCTTAGTGTGGTACAATAGCTGTGTCGTGCTAGGGCTTCTTCGTAGAAAGGAGCGAAGCTGTTTGAAAGAAAAGAAACGTGACCTGAAAAGACGTGATAAGAAAGGTCGTATTTTACGTAGCGGAGAAAGCCAAAGAGCAGATGGAAGATATGCGTATGTTTATACTGACTGTTTCGGAAAACAAAAATTTTTATACAGTTGGAAGCTGGAGACAACTGATCCACTACCAGCCGGATGCAGACCATGCCAGTCTTTAAGGGAGAAAGAAAAAAGTATCCAAAGAGATATTGATGACGGAATTATTCCTTATGGCGGAGAATTGACGGTTTTGCAGTTGGTGATAAAGTATGTAAAGCAAAAGACAGGCGTAAGGCATAATACGATGGCAAATTACAATTTTGTTATCAATGTCATTAAGAAAGAGGAATTTGGGACAAGACGGATAGATAAAGTAAAGCTGTCCGATGCAAAGGAGTGGCTTATTAAGCTACAGGCAGACGGACGAGGGTACAGCTCCATTCACAGTATAAGGGGCGTTGTCAGACCAGCTTTCCAAATGGCAGTCGATGATGATTTGATACGCAAGAATCCGTTTGAATTTCAACTATGTACAGTAGTTGTCAACGATAGTGTTACGAGGGAAGCAATCACACGAAAACAGGAACGGAAGTTTTTGGAGTTCATTAAGAATGATGAGCATTACAAAAGGTATTATGACGGAATGTTCGTGTTGTTCAAAACAGGGCTTCGCATTTCAGAATTTTGCGGACTGACACTTTCTGATATTGATTTTAAGGAAAAGCAAATTAATATCAATCATCAGCTTCAGCGGACAAGGGATATGCGTTATGTGATTGAAGATACCAAAACGACAAGCGGCACAAGGATAATACCTATGACGGATGAAGTCTGCGAGTGTTTCAAGCGTATTGTCGCAAATCGTAAAAAGCCTAAAATTGAGCCGATGATAGACGGGTACAGCGGTTTTCTGTTCTTGGACAAGAAAGATATGCCGGAAGTGGCACTCCATTGGGAAAAGCATTTTGAGTGGGCGCTTAACAAACACAACCGTATCTATAAAGAGCAGTTACCGAAAATCACTCCGCATGTGTGCCGCCATACTTATTGCAGTAATATGGCAAAATCGGGAATGAATCCGAAAACACTTCAATACCTGATGGGGCATTCGGATATAGGCGTTACGCTGAATACATATACTCATTTAGGTTTGGATGATGCAAGAGAAGAACTTGAGCGGATCAGCAGACTTGCCTGACACTATCGATACTGAAAACAAAGAAAACAACTAAAATTATGGTTTTTAGTAAAATCAAAAATCGAGGTCAATTTACTAAGATTTTTACTAAGAATGGATGAAAAAATATACCAATTTATGCCACAATATGCTATGATAAGGCAGAAAAC
>CAMWWJ010000346.1 GCA_947177925.1 uncultured Lachnospiraceae bacterium | reverse complement strand
TCGGAATATAATAAAATGTCTTATTTTTTGGTATAAATATGTTTTCTGTTTATGGACATCTTTATAAAATTTATCTGTTGCTTTATTCACTCTATTAAGTGTTTTTAAACTTCTTAAAGGATTAGTAGAAAAGGGTGCCTTAATAATAAGTGAATTAGAAATAATTGCTCCAGAATAACACAATAATCTGTTTAATATTTTAGCAGTGTCCTTTCCACCGTAATTTTCATATGTTGATACGCTGATTGCATATTTTCTGAATAGTAATTGTTCTATTACAAAATGTCCACGGTCTATTACAACTTTCATTTGCCCGGAAACATTGCTTGCATATGTGGGAGAGCCTACTATAATGCCGTCTGCTGTTTCGATATTTTCTGATAGTTTTTCAATGTCATCATTAAAAATACATTTACCATTTTTGTAGCATTTACAGCAACCAACACAATAATTTAAATTGAAATCTGCAACATTATAAAATTGGATTTCTACATTAGGGTAAGTTTTTAATTTTTGATACATTTCATGCAGTATCAATGCTGTTGCTCCATTTTTTCTGTGACTTCCGTTTATTATTATTATCTTCATATTCTTTTTCCCCTTTCAATTTTTATTATAAGAGTATATAATACTATTTGAGAAGTACGCACTTTTTTGTATGATACTATCAAAAAGGAAAGAATGCATGTGAAAAAAGAACCCTGTTATCTTCAAGATTTTGGATATGAAAGATTTGAAACAATCGTGGGAATGATTGGCGGAAAGTGGAAATTAAGAATAATATATATGTTGGCATTTCACGAAGTGTTAAGATATGGGGAGTTAAAACGCTTACTTGCGCCAATTACGTATAAAATGTTGACAAATCAATTAAAAGAGTTGGAGAAAGATGGGCTTATTATTCGTAAGGAATACCCACAAGTTCCTCCAAAGGTCGAATACTATATGTCTGAAATGGGAAAAGGGTTAAGACCAGTAGTTAGGGCAATGTATGAGTGGATTGAAAAATATGATATCAATTAAATAGGTGCAAATGTGAGCAAGGGCAGAATTTCCTTAATGTTTATTTTTACATGGTGCTAGCACCATGTAAATAAGAGAAATAGATATTTAGGTTGTATACTGGTTGGAGAATAACAAAAAGTTTATTACAAAAACTTAAACGAAAATAGTTAATTACAACAAAGGACACGCCGAGTTCGAGTGATGAAAGGGGTGTTCATGCAAAACCATTCATTTAGAGGATTATCCGATTATACTGTTGTAAGTATTATGTAGTAGGTTATTATGGAGAATAAATTGGGAGGATGTGTTAATGATAAAACTAGGGTATGCAGAAACAGATATAACACCCGATATCCCATTGCAGTTGGTTGGATTTAATAGAGCGGACAATACATCTAGAGGGGTATTGAAACCATTACTTGCGCAAGTGTCAATATGGGAAAGTGAAAAGTGCCATTGCTTAATTACAATTGATAGTATTGGATTTAAGAAGGAATTAGCTGATATATTGCGAATTAAAGTGAGCAATATATTGGAAGTTTCATGTGATAAAGTAATGCTATGCTTTTCACATTGTCATTCTGCACCAGATGTGGATAATTCAGAAGAATACTTTGAAATGGTATGCAGAAATGTTTTAATGGCTGTACATAGTGCGATGGCTAATATGTATCCGGTTTCAGTTGGGTGGGATAATGTAGAGGTTGATATTGGAGTTAATAGACGAGAAGATAATATAAGCTTGGATAAAAGGGCTGGCATATTAAAAGTATGTGGTTTAGAAAAAGGAGAAAGAAAGCTGCTTTTGATTCGAGTGACAGCTCATTGCAATGTATTGAAACGGGACAATTATTTGATATCGCCAGATTATTTTGGAAGTATAAGGGAGCTGTTACAGGAGAAATATGGTTGCCCGATTATGGTGATTCAAGGTTCAGCAGGAAATATAGCGCCTAAGTATTTCAATTCCGCAGAAACACCAATAGATGCAAGGGGACCGCAGTATATTAGATCGAATACAGCTTTAGAAGATATGGCAGCCGTTGTTTGTGAAAAATTGTCACAGAGGATAGCGTTGATTGAAGTGGCAGATACGTTGGCAGTTGATATGTATTCTAGAGAAATGCGTTTGTATGCCGATGTGCCGTCTCTTGCAGTGGCAGAAAAAATTGCAGAAGAAGCAAGGAATTATTGCGGAATAGATGGTACATCATGGTTAGAGGAAATAAAGAGACTGCATAATGCAGGGGTGTATAGGCAAGAGGAAACGATAGAAGTTCAATATTTTGCAATTGGGAAATGGTGTATTTGTGGAGTTCCATATGAGTTAATGGTTGAATTTGCTCTTGAATCAATAGAAAAGTTAAATAATCCATTCTTCTATGTGAATGGATATACCAACGGATGCCTTTCCTATTTTCCCACAGGAGAAGAGTATGATAAAGGCGGCTATGAAGTTTATTGGTCTATACTAATATACTATAAATATTTCAATAGAGTTTTTCCTTTTGAAAGAGATTCTGCATATAAACTTATTGAGTTTATTCTCAAGAATGCACCGATGGCGGAGTGATGTTTTGGCTACATATATTTGAAAAATAAGTTGTTAAAAAATCCGCAGCCTGACAGTGACATACAAACAGATAGCGCCAGAGTGCCGAGAGGGTGTCAGAGAGAAAGTGGAATGGAGTTCTGTAAGATAAGGTAGGAGGGTATGGCGGTTGTCATGCCCTTTTAAAATGTGATGAAAATTTATGAAATCATTGGTATAATAATAGCATGATTTGTAGAGGTAGAAGTTATGACGGATATTGGTGTTACAAAGATGAACATAGGGGAGATTCCTGCTGTTTTGTGGGGAGATTTCAGTGCGATTTGACAGTAATGGAGAAGGGGGAGCATTGGTTCCATACGGAGGAACAAAGTTATATTAGACAGGAATAAGTATGGAGGGAAATTTGTATGGCTAAAAGTTGTGCTGTTTGATAAAATAGATACTGCATTCACTTATTTAAATCAAGATACAGAGTTATTTAAAGTGGTAAATGTTCCGATGAAGGACACATTGTAGGAGTATGTGACAATAGCAACGAAAATGGCAAAAGAGCAGAAAGAATATTTTACCGGGCCATTAGGAAATGCTGTTTTTCAATGTTCGCCTATGCCTTGGGTAACTTATATGCATATATCCCACACAAATTCCGGCAAGAAGGATAATGCGACTCCGTTATTTGATTGGGGGAAATATGGTCATTGGGAAGAGGGGGCAACTGGATATAATAAAAGTTTAAAGTATTGTAATTAAAAGGAGAATCTGGTTTGGATGAAAGTGAAATTTTAGTAAAATTGAAAG
>CAMWWJ010000345.1 GCA_947177925.1 uncultured Lachnospiraceae bacterium | reverse complement strand
GGAGCAATCCCTGTTGTTTCCCTTTCAGAAACCTCTATTGAGGACTATGAACTGCTTATTCTTCCCGGCGGCGGCGATATCCATCCTTCCTTTTTCAATCAGACCAATACAGCTTCTCAAAATCTGGATTATGAACTGGATAAGGTACAGTTCAGGTTCCTCGATCTATTTCTAAAGGCTGGAAAGCCTGTTCTTGGAATCTGTAAGGGAATGCAGCTTATCAATGTTTATTTTGGCGGAAATATTGTGCAGAACATGACCGCCGACCAGTTAGCAGTCCACTCTTACGGGAAAGAAGACAGCTACCATCTGATATTTTTTAATAGGCTTTCCCCTATGCCTTTAAAAAACGGCTCCGGGCTTTTTCCCGGAAAAATCCAGGTAAACAGCGCACACCATCAATGTATCGATCACTTGGGGCAGGGGCTGACGACTATTCAATACAGCCTGGATTACGTTCCCGAAACCATCGCCCACATAAGTTTACCGGTACTGGGTTTTCAATGGCACCCGGAACGTTTATTCCGCAATGGAAAGGATTCCCTTGGCCCATTTCTTCATTATTTTCTAAAGGACTCTTGATTTAGAACATTTGTTCCGCTATAATATTGCTTACAGAAGCCTGACATTTCCATACATACAAGGATTTGAAAGCAATACCCGACTTTTTGAAAGGAGTCTTATTTATGCCGGAACCGATTATTTTTCATGTGGATGTGAATTCCGCCTTTTTATCCTGGGAAGCCTGCTCTCTTTTAAAAAACGGAGCCGCAGAAGACATCCGCAAAATTCCCTCGGTCATTGGAGGCAGCCAGGCTGAACGCCATGGCATTGTACTGGCCAAGTCCTCTGCCGCCAAAGCCTTTGGCATTAAAACCGGAGAACCTTTGGCACAGGCAAAGCGGAAATGTCCCCATCTTCAAATTTTCCCTCCCCATTATGATATATATGTACAAAATTCCAAGGCGCTTATGACCTTGCTTCGCCGCTATGCACCTGCCATAGAGCAGCTCAGCATTGATGAGGCATACTGTGACATGACCGGCACAGAAAGCCTCTATGGCGACCTGATCGCTTTTGCCCATACTTTAAAGGATACCATTCGTTCCGAATTAGGCTTTACGGTAAATATCGGCATTTCCCACACCAAAATACTGGCTAAAATGGCCTCCGACTTTGAAAAACCAGATAAAGTACACACTCTCTTTTCCAACGAACTTCCTGCCAAAATGTGGCCTCTTCCTGTGGAAGAACTGTTTTATGTAGGTCGCTCCAGTTATCAAAAGCTTCATAATCTCGGAATTTATACAATCGGCGACCTGGCACATTACGACAAAAGCATTTTAGTATCCCATCTAAACAAACATGGCGAGACCATCTGGAAATTTGCCAATGGCATAGATGTTCCTGAAATATCTGCTTCCCAACCGGAGAATAAAGGCTATGGCAATTCCATTACACTCCCCTATGATATAGAGGAGCGGGATACTGCCAGAATATACCTGCTTTCTCTTTGCGAGACGGTAGGGGCAAGGCTTAGAAGCGATCGCTCCTTTATTAAAACGATTTCTGTTTCCATAGTGGATTCCTCTTTTCATCATTCCTCCAAACAGACCACTTTGTCCTCTGCCACCAATATTACAGAAAAAATTTTCCACTGTGCCTGTCAGTTGTTTGACCAGCTTTGGAAAGGCGAACCTATCCGCCTGCTTGGTGTTTCCACATCCAAGGCCACGAAAGAGCAATTCGTGCAATACAGCCTGTTCGATACGGGAAGAGATGAAAAGTACGAAAAACTCAATTCTGCCATAGACCAGATACGCAAAAGATACGGGGAAGATTCCATAAAAAGAGCCCGTTTTCTGGAGGGACAGGCAGAACACATGTCCGGAGGCATCAACAAAGCAAAAAGAACAGACATTACGAAAGACGTATAATGCCTGTTCCCTTATTCTTTTATTTTTTTATGGAAAGCCTTCTTTCTCTTTTTGCGTTATATAAGGCTGCATCGGCTTCCTTTAACATATGGGAAAGCTCAAAATTATCGTTGCATGTAAATTCGATCATTCCAATGGAAAATTCCACATAATAGGACTTTCCGGAGCCATTGTTAAGATCTTCCATAGCCTGCTTCATACGCTGCCTGTAATGCTTCACGAAGTCATATTCATCACTGACTATCATGGCAACAAACTCATCCCCGCCCAGACGTCCTGCTACTCCCTCCGGGCCAAGGCTGTCCTTTAACAAGAGCGCCGCCTTGCTGATTGCATAATCTCCTTCTGAATGGCCAAAACAATCGTTTATTTCTTTTAAATGATCCAAATCCGCAAAAATAAAGTATGCTTTTCTATCCCTGTTTCTTTTATTAAGGCGAAGGGCATTTTCCCCAAACCCCCTCCGGTTTAAAATACCAGTCAACTGGTCATACTCTGAAATAAAGTTCAGGACTTCATTTTTCTCTTCAATGATCTTAACCTTTGCAGCCAGCTCCTTTTGTATTTTCCTCTCCTTTTTATTCATTTCCAGAAAACGCATGATATTTCCAATCTGAAGACTTGTAACATACAGAGAAGGAATTTCCTGATATTCACTTTCGCACATGAGCAGTCCATATTGCTTTTCTTCCGAATATAAAATAAAGGATAATAATATATGTCCCCCTTCCTTTGGCAGATAATCACAAAATCCCTTTTCCATATCCACAACAGGCCTCTCACTTTGCACAAAGCTTACCGCATTATTCTCTTCACAGTAAGCTGCCAGATACATTCTGGCAGGAAGCCTCCATTCATCTTCCCTTCTATGCACCACAGGCTGATCAAATACATATAAATAAGCTCTTGGAACATTTCTCTTATGTAATTGCAGCGCAGTCTGATAATATACTTCTTTTTCGTCATCAATACACTCTAATATGGAACGTTCAAATAAGGGCTCCATAAGAGATTTCCTTTTGAAAAGCACATATTCGTCTTCTTTCCGCTGACAGAAGCGATAATAAATACTATTCTGAATGGCGGTATTCAACTCAAGTACATTGATTTTTTTCGTAATATCTTCCGCATATTCAGACAATTCCTTTAAAAAGGCATCAATTGCATTTAACAACGCAAATGGAGAAATAAAATCCTTATATGGTCCATTGATAATCATATTTAGAATTCCAATGGCGCCCTTTTTATCGTATTCCAGATTTCGTACCGCACCGGAAAAAAGAAAATAATTCATCACATAAAGCACCAGATTTTTAGCATGGCTCCTGACATATTCCGTCAGCCTTCCATTCTCCGGATGCAGAATGCAGCTTTTGGTCAATTCTTCTATCTTTTTTTCTGCATAATAATATGCCTCTTCTT
>CAMWWJ010000344.1 GCA_947177925.1 uncultured Lachnospiraceae bacterium | reverse complement strand
CCCGGCACACATTTTAGGAATATTGCGGCATGGACGCCGCTATATTCCGCCCCGTACGGTACCAACAACTTAAATCAGGCTGTTTAGGAAAATCGCTGTGAAAAACACCGCATGGAATCTGGTCTCATCCCTCTGCTGCGTCCCCCCAGCCACTACCTAAAACTAAACAATCATCCCTATTCCCCTTTTAAAATCGTCCCTCCCCCAAGCACATAATCTCCATCATAAAACACCACAGCCTGTCCAGGAGTAATAGCCCGAACCGGTCTTTCAAAGGTGCATGTCACCCGGTCATCTCCTGTCTGCTCAATCAGGCACCATTCCCCTTTATGGCTGTATCTGATCTTGGCAAGAACCCTCTTCTTTCCTTCCAGCTTATCCACAGACATGAAATTCAGGTTATCACAGACTAACTTATCTGCAAATACATCTTCACTTTCCCCAATGACCACCTCTCCCGTTTCCGGCCTGATTTCCGTTACGAATACCGGGCGGCCCATGGCCAGGTTCAGCCCTTTTCTCTGGCCGATTGTATAGTGGATGATTCCTTTATGGGGACCGATGATGTCTCCTTCCTTTGTTACAAAGTTGCCGGGCTTTGGCATTTTTGCAAGAAGCTCCTGCTTCCCTGCTGCTTCCCTCTCTATAAAGCCTGCATAATCCTTATCCGGTATAAAGCAGATTTCCTGACTATCCGGCTTATTTGCTACCGGAAGCCCAAGCCTTTCGGCCATATCCCGTATTTCTTCTTTTGTATATTCTCCCACAGGCATAAGCGTATGAGACAATTGGAACTGGGTCAGATTGTAAAGGGCATAGGTCTGGTCTTTTGTGCTGGTTTTGGACATGCGAAGGGAATACCGTCCGTTTTCCAGCTTTTGGATTCTGGCATAATGTCCTGTGGCAATATAATCCGCACCTATGTCCATGCTCCTTTTTAACAGAGATTCCCATTTCACATAGCGATTGCAGGCAATACATGGATTGGGGGTCCTTCCCTGTATGTATTCCTCTACAAAGTAGTCCATGACCCTGCACTGAAACTCTTTTTTAAAATTCATGACATAATATGGGATTTCTAATGCCTCAGCCACTCTTCTGGCATCCTCCACCGCACTGAGCCCGCAGCAGCCTCCGTTTTCCTCTAAGGCTTCCTGTTTTTCATCCTGCCAGATCTGCATAGTGACGCCAATCACATCGTATCCCTGTTCCTTTAATAAAAAGGCTGCCACAGAGGAGTCTACTCCTCCGGACATGCCTACCACAACTTTCTTTTTCATATAAAAACCCTTTAGTATTCTTCTTCCTCTTCTTCGCCTTCATGGATATCGGATTTCGGCTTTTCAAGCCCTTCGATGACAATGCCGTTTTTCTCAGCATAATCCCAGAGAGCCGCATGGATGGCTTCCTCTGCCAGAAGGGAGCAATGAACCTTTACCGGAGGAAGTCCGTCTAATGCTTCCATCACTGCCTTATTGGTAATTTTCATGGCTTCCTGAATGCTTTTTCCTTTTACCAGCTCTGTTGCCATGGAACTGGTTGCTACTGCCGCACCACAGCCAAAGGTTTTAAACTTTACGTCCCGGATAATCTGGTTTTCATCGATATCCAGAAAGATTCTCATAATATCGCCGCATTTGGCATTTCCAACGGTGCCTACGCCGCTGGCATTTTCTATTTCCCCTACATTTCTCGGGTTCTGGAAATGGTCCATTACTTTTTCTGTATACATGGTTTTCCTCCTAATATTAAAATGCTAATGGTTATTTATCTTTATCCTGTTTTTTTATAAAATCCTCATACAGAGGAGACATATTTCTCAGCTCTTCTATAATCTTCTTTAAAGTATCCGCCACATAGTCCATTTCTTCCATGGTGTTCTCCTGACTTACCGTAAGTCTCAGGGAACCATGGGCAATTTCATGGGGAAGTCCAATAGCTAACAGTACATGGGAAGGATCTAAGGAGCCTGATGTACATGCGGAGCCGCTGGAAGCACAGATTCCTGCAAAATCCAGCTTGATCAACATGGACTCTCCTTCGATAAAGCGGAAGCTGATATTCACATTATTGGAAAGTCTCTGTGTCCTATGTCCGTTGAGCCTGCAATGGGGAATTTCCTTTTCTATTTTTTTAATCAGGTAATCTCTTAGTTCTGTTTCTTTTTCTTCCCTTTGCTTAAGCTGTGCAAATGCCAGTTCCACGGCCTTGCCAAAGCCTACAATACCCGGTACATTTTCCGTTCCCGCCCTTCTGCTTCTTTCCTGGGCGCCGCCGTGAATGAAGGAACGAATTTTTATGCCCTTTCTGATATATAAAAAGCCAATGCCCTTTGGTCCGTTTACTTTATGGCCGCTGGCGCTGAGCATATCGATGTTGCACGCATCCACATCAACAGGGACATGTCCATATGCCTGTACAGCGTCCGTATGGAACAGGACCCCCTTTTCATGGGCAATCCTGCCGATTTCTTCAACAGGCTGTATGGTGCCGATTTCATTATTGGCAAACATAATCGTAATTAAAATCGTGTCTTCCCTGATGGCTTCCTTTACCTGTTCCGGCCTTACCATACCGTATTCATCCACATCCAGATATGTGATTTCATATCCCTTTTTCTCCAATGCCTGACAGGTATGGAGAATAGCATGGTGTTCTATTTTGGATGTAATGATGTGCTTTCCTTTGCTTTCATAAGCTTCGGCTGCCGCCTTTAATGCCCAGTTATCGGACTCGGAGCCGCCTGCCGTAAAGTAGATTTCATTGGATTTTGCTCCCAGGGAAGCTGCAATGATTTCCCTTGCGTGGGTGACTGCTTTTTTAGACTCTGCCGCAAAGGAATAAATACTGCTTGGATTCCCATAATATGTTGTAAAATAAGGAAGCATTGCTTCCACTACCTCCGGTGCGGTCTTTGTGGTAGCCGCATTATCCAGATAAATCAATTTATCCATGTTATCACCTCTTCTATGTTAATTTCCTAGTATCTCAATCAGAATACAAAAAAAGCATAGCACTACATTTTTGTTCTGTCAACAAAAGGCCCGGAATATATTTGATTAATAACTCTCATTAAAGGAGTTGCCATGTTTAAAAAGTATCCTCTTATTGCCGGAACGATCCTGTTGACCGCTACTGGGATATTAAGCCGTATCATCGGATTTTTTTACCGGATTTTTTTGTCACAGACAATCGGCGAGGAAGGTATGGGCATTTATCAGCTCATTGCTCCGGTCATGGCTTTAAGCTTTTCCATTACAGCCGCCGGGATTCAGACGGCAATATCCAAGTTTGTGGCTCCCGAACCTACTTCTCATGATTATAAATCATCTCTTCGGGTTTTGCTAGTAGGATTTACCATTTCCCTGTCC
>CAMWWJ010000343.1 GCA_947177925.1 uncultured Lachnospiraceae bacterium | reverse complement strand
TCCTGTAGCCTTGCAAAGGGGACAAATCATTCATATTAAATTAATAGATGTCGTTTCCTTTATAGCTATGTTTCTGCCTTGCAATCTACAAGCAGGATGTAAAAAATAGTTTATATTCCTATCAGAAGATTGTGAAATGCCAACAATTGATAGACTTTTTACAATGTTTTTTCTCAAAAAATAAATAAAATTACCCTAAAAATGTATAGCCAAAAGGTTTTTTGGACGATTATCCTGTTCTGTTTTCATCTGTTTATTGACAGCCGTAACATAAAAATTTAATTTACCTGCAAATTCTGGCTTGAATTTTTCCGTTTTCAGCTCCACGACAACATAGCAATGAAGACGGACATGGTAAAAAAGCAAGTCCATATAGAAATCACTTTCACCGACGTGCAAATGAACCTGCCTTCCCAGATAAGAAAAACCTGTGCCTAATTCCAGTAGAAACTGAGTAATTTGATTGATAAGGGCATCCTCTAATTCTTTCTTGTCATATTTTTCTCTCAAAGTCAGAAAGTCAAAATTGTATGGATTTTTCAACGTTTGTTCAGCTAAATCAGACTGCGGCTCTGGCAATTTCAATTGAAAATTGGTAATAGCCTTGCCCTGTCTGTCATACAGACCTCCATCTATCTGATGCTCTAAGACAGTTCTGCTCCAACCGTTATCCATCGTTTTCTGCGCATAAAATAACGCTTCTGCGATATTTTACACTTGTACATAATCCTTTGATTATGTCCCCACGAAATACTTTTAACTAATTTTTCAACCAGTTCCATTTGGCTTACAGGCTGTAAGCCATTTTCATTGGAATTATAAAATTTGTACCAGTATCGTATGCTTTTTAAATTTTGCACTGAAAAACCCGACATATTAGGAAATGTTTTTCGTAAATCCTTGCTCATTGTTGCAAGAAATGCCTCTCCCCATTTCGCATTTTTCTGCTTGGCAACAATATCCCTGCCTATATCCCAATACAAATCAAGCAGTTCATAATTCACCTTAACAGAAGCCTTTATCTGGCTATGTTTTATTCTGTCTTTTATATTTTCTATCCATGCTTTATATTCATCATCCACAACAAAGCCAACCTCTCTGTCTGCCACTTTTATATTCCTCCAATCAGTATATCCAACCGTCATTACAAATTCTTTAAAATGCCCAAAGGGACACTTCCTTATGTGAAGTGTCCCTTGCGCTCCTTCCCTTTTTGGTCTCTTAAATGGCAAACTGACTATGATACAATTTAAAATAAAATCCTTTATTCTTTAACAGCTCCTCATGGGTCCCCTGTTCAATAATCGCACCGTCCTTCATGACCAGGATCACATCCGCTTCTTTTATGGTAGAAAGCCTGTGTGCCACAATAAAGCTGGTCCTTCCTTCCATCATTCTGGCAAATGCCCTTTGAATTTTTAATTCGGTCCGAGTATCTATAGATGAGGTAGCTTCATCCAGAATAAGCATAGGCGGTAAGCACAGCATAACTCTTGCAATACATAAAAGCTGCTTTTGTCCTATGGATAAGCCGCCTCCGTCTTCTGCTATATAGGTATCATAGCCTTGAGGAAGTCGTTTTATAAAGCTGTGGGCATGAGCTGCCTTTGCAGCCTCTATTACCTCTTCCCTTGTTGCGTCCGGCTTACCCATTTTCAGGTTTTCCTCAATGGTCCCGCATTTCAGCCAGGTTTCCTGAAGCACCATGCCATAGGAGGCTCTTAAGCTTTTTCTTGTAACATTCCGTATGTCGATGCCATTTACTAAAATGCTGCCCCTATTTACATCATAAAAGCGCATAAGCAGATTTATAATCGTTGTTTTTCCACAGCCTGTAGGTCCCACAATGGCAATTCGCTGCCCCGGTTTTACAGAAAGTTCCAGGTGTTCAATCAGCTTCCGGTTTTCTTCATAGGAAAAAGAAACATCCTTGAGCTCCACCGTTCCGTCCACCTGTTTTAATACATATGCATCTTCTCCTTCCGGCACCTGAGGCTCTTCCCGAATCAATTCAAATATCCTTCCTGCGCAGGCGAGGGCATTTTGCAGCTCGGTCACCACTCCCGATATTTCATTAAAAGGCTTTGTATATTGATTGGCATAGCTTAAGAAACAGGATAGCTGTCCCACCGTAATCTTTCCTTTTATGGCGGCAAAGGCACCGAAAAAGCCAACTCCCGCATACACCAGCCCGTTGACGAAACGGGTGGAGGGATTGGTGAGGGAGGAAAAAAATATAGCTCTCAAAGAACAGGCTTCCAGACGGTCATTGATTTCATCAAATCTTTCCAGCACATTTTCTTCCTGTCCAAATGCCTGAACCACCTTCTGATTTCCTATCATTTCCTCAATCAGCCCTGTCTGCTCTCCTCTTGTTTCTGATTGCAGCTTAAACATGGAAAAGGTTCTTTTTGCAATAAAGGCCGCTACAAATAATGACACCGGCGTCAGGCAAACTACCACAAGAGTAATGCCCACATTTAGCCGAAGCATAAAAAACAAAGTTCCCAGGATGGTAGTAACCCCGGTAAAGAACTGGGTAAACCCCATTAAAAGTCCTTCCGAGAACTGATCCACATCTGCTATGACACGGCTTACAATTTCTCCATAGGATCTGCCATCAATGTATTTCAAGGGCAGAATTTCAATTTTATCAAAGGCTTCCTTCCGGATATCATGAACCACGTTATAAGTAATCTTATTATTGCACACATTCATAAGCCATTGAAACAATGCGGTAATCACTACGATTACCAACACCTCCGTCAATATTTTCTTCATGCCCGCAAAATCTACCAGGCCCTTATCAACAATCAAATCAATTGCCTCACCGGTCAGAATCGGCACATATAAAGTCAGAAGAGCGCCTGCCGCAGCCAGTACAATGGATAATATCATATAAATACGGTATTTTTTTATATATCTTAGTACATCCCTTAAGATTTCCAATTGCTTCTTTTTCTTATTTTCCATTTATCTGCCCTCCTTTCCATCGTTTTTTTCTGCCTGTGAATAGTAAATTTCCCGATAAACCTCACAGTCTGACAGCAATTCCTCATGAGTGCCCATTCCGGCAATCCTGCCATCCTCCAGCACAAGGATTTTATCCGCCTGCAGTACGGAAGCAGCCCGTTGGGACACAATAAATACGGTAGGAGGATTTTTCATTTCCCGGATTGCCTTTCGCAAAGCCGCATCCGTTGCAAAATCAAGGGCAGAAGCGCTGTCATCCATAATGAGGATTTCCGGCTTTTTCACCAGTGCCCTTGCAATGGCAAGACGTTGTCTCTGGCCTCCGGACAGATTTTTCCCTCCCTGGCTGATCATGGTTTCCAATCCCTTTTCTTTTTTTTCCACAAACTCCTTTGCCTGGGATATGG
>CAMWWJ010000342.1 GCA_947177925.1 uncultured Lachnospiraceae bacterium | reverse complement strand
GCTTCATGGGACAACAGGGAATCGGTAAGGAGCTGTTAACCGCATTTGCTGGAATCTTTTATTCCAGAAATTCTTTATACATACCGGGGGATGAGCCGAATGTTTATTTTATGACTATATTGAATTCTCCCACATGGTTCTTAACTGCTATATTCCTTACTTATATATTGTTAAAATACAGCTTTCTTATTACAAAAGGACGGAAAAAAGAGCTTGTATTGTTTTCGGTGTGTATGTTGTTTGCAGGTACGGTGCTTCACTATTTCTGTCCTATACTGCTGCCCTGGAGCCTGGAATGTATTCCATTATTTTACTGTTATATGATAGCAGGATACTTGATCAGGGAAGAACGGCTTTTTGAAAGGAAAAAGCTTCTGTATCCTTGTCTTTTGGCAGGAATCCCGTTATTCGTGCTGTCATGTCATATAAACGGTTCTGCCAATATATCGGTGGGAATGTTTGGACAAAGTGTGCTGCTGGGATTGTTTAATGGATTATTTTCCTCCCTGCTCATTTTATGGCTGTGTAAGGCAGGAGAAACCTGCATGCCAAAGTCTTTGACAGAATTTTTCTCCCAACTCGGAAGCTATACATTGCCTATATTGTGCTATCATATGTTTATGTTTGCCCTGCTGCAGACAGGAGTCTCCATTGTATTCCCCTCTGTTCTTGAACAAAAGGGAATGGTGGAAAAGATTGTCAGGCTGGGGATTATTTTGTTCACAATAGCAATCATAACAGGGGTGGAAGGCTTCTTTCGGAGTCGTAAAGGAGGCAGAGGAAAATGACAAAAACAAAGGAGAATGCCGGAAGCAAAGAAGGAAGAACAAGGGACAAAAGCCTAGATGCCGTAAAGGGATTTGCAATTGTTTTAGTGATGCTTGGACATTGTATCGTAAAAAACGATATGGTGGACCCGGTAAAGGACCCTTACGTATATGATGTGATAAAAGCAATTGAAATGCCGCTTTTTATTATGATAAGCGGATATCTGGCAGGACTTTCCAAAAGAAAGGCTTCCTTGAAGGAAGCGGCTTATACCATTAGGAAACGGGCAGTTTCCTATCTGGTGCCCTTTTTTGTATGGTTGTTTTTAAGCAATCTGCTCAGCGGGCAATTTGCGCCCTTTCAGGCATTAAAGGACGTGCTTTTTCATCTGGACTGGGGGCTGTGGTTTTTAATGACTCTGTTTCTCATTACGGTTCTGGTGCTTTTGGCAGAATGTTTTCCAAAAACCTGGCAGTCTGCCGTTTTTTTGCTGACAGCATATATTCTCTTTTTCCTTCAAAGCAGAACAGGCAATACTTTTTTAAGCCCTCATCTGACAGTCAGGTATATGCCTTATTATCTGGCGGGCTTTCTGGTCAGCCGTTATATACTTCCTTTGAAGAATAATGAAAATAAGTGGATACTGCTTCTTACGGGAAAGAAGGTACTGTGGGGACTGTGGGGCATAAGCCTTTTAGGGTTTGCCTGGCTGATTGTCAGATATGATATGGTAACGGTGCACAGCACAAAAGAGCTTCTTTGCCAAATGACCGCTTCGCTGCTTGGAAGCTATCTGAGCTTTTTTGGTATCTATCGGTTTTATGAAGCCAGAAAGGTACCGGAAGACTTTGCAAAGAATGTGCAGTTGTCAGAGCCTCCCTTTTTAGCCCAGGTGGGGCTTTATACATTGGAAATTTATGTGCTGCACTTTCGCTTTGTAAGGATGCTTGGATTTTATAAAAGAGGATACAGCCTGTACAGCTGGAAAGGAATCGGAGTGGTACTGGCGTCCTTTCTGGTCATGAGCGTGCTCACATGGCTGATTATTGTTCTTGTAAAAAAGGTGCCGTTCCTTGATTTCCTGTTGTTTGGAAAATCCCGTCCTCGCCGTTAGAGGAAACGAAGATGCAAGTATATTTCTGCCCTTTATAGGTCAGGGAATCTCCCGCTGCCAATGTGCCCCGTTCAATCTGTAAAATATAGGCAGGAAGGTCTGAGCCGGAAGAGTTATATGCAGTATCTTCCAATAATATATGCTTAAGCCGGATGCCCGGCAGCTTCTGACGGAAGGTAAGCCATAGAGGATAGTCATAGCCGTCTCCGGAAATGAGCAGACCAACGGAATCCGTATCGGACAGGGGCGCTTCTGTACCATTGGGTTGTTCGTTTATGGACAGCAGTTTTGTGGAAAGCTCTTGATAGCTGTCGTAACGTTTATTATAAGTAAAATAATGACTTAAACGGTTGGAGCAGCCTTCCTTTAAATTTTCCAGAGCAGGCTTAGTGTTATAGGAAATGGAAGGAATGGCAAGAAACAGGCTTAAGGCAGTAAGAGGAATCAGCAGGATTCCTTTTTTTGGTATTTTACGAAACAGATAACCAAGCAGATTGGCAGTCATAATGACCGTCATGGCAAGTGCCGGGTACATAAGCCTTGTGCCCCAGGGCTGCCAGCGAAGGAGCGCCATGATAAAGCCAAAGGAAAGCCAGCAGGAAATCCCGAAGCCAATGGACATAGAAGCGGATTTGCGACTTGTTATGACCAGTACAAGGAGAAGGAGCCCGCAGAAAAATGCCAGATAGCCTGCAAGGGCGCTTGGGGTAATATCATGGGAATACATGTTTGCTCCCCGGTTCATATGCCGGATATAGTCAAAGCCATGAAAGGATATGGCCTCGTTATTGACTTCCACCTGCAGGGCAGCGCCGGTATGAATGGCGATCCTGCATATAAATCCGTTCAGGGCATCGGAAAGATGCTGGGTAAGGATAAGGGAATAATTCTTCAGGATATTTACGATAATATATCTGACATTTTTGGTGGCAACCATAATATTGCCGCTGGCAGTATCCGGCATAATCGTTCCGGCGGACAAAAGGTTGCGGATGATAGTCTCGCTGATTGTGGCAGCTATCGTGATGCCTGCAAAGCCAGCGGATTGTATCAGGGAAAGGAGTTTGTCCTTCTTTTGCAGCCGCACGATGAGAAGCCATGGGAGAAAAAATAGCATGGAAGCGCAAATGCTTGTTTTGGTAAGAAATGCAAATGCTACCGTAAGCGCTGTGAAAAAAAGCAGCTTTAAGGTTTTCTGATTCAGGATAAGTCTGTCCATTTGTATAAACTGAAGCAGGTAATAGAGAAAAAGGGCAAACCACATGGCGCCGAACAAATCATTCTGGGTGGTCATGCTCTGGGATATAGTCAGTGGCATGGTGACAAAAAGAAAAGCGCCGAACATGGAAAAGCTGCGGTCTGTACCAAGCATCCTTGCACATCTGTATATAGTAAGGGCGGTAATGAGCATGGCAGCATACTGGAGCAGATTCAAAAAGCTGTCGCTTTTGGTAAGCAGATACATATGCAGCAGGTTATATTCCGCTAACACCGGAGAATAATTCTGC
>CAMWWJ010000341.1 GCA_947177925.1 uncultured Lachnospiraceae bacterium | reverse complement strand
TTACCCCTAACCCCTGCAACCCATATTGGCCTTAGTCCCGGTTGATCTGAGATTTTTATAAGAGACTGCTTAAAGGCTGCCTCCGCTGCCACCTTGCATACAGTAGCTTCTATATTGGCCCGCTTTGCCGGATCCTTTACTGTTACAGAAGTGTTTACTACTACTTTAGCTGTCTGACTCGCCACATCCTCTGCAATTTTTAACGCATTTTCGATTGCCCCTTTTCTGTTTGTTGCCTCCGTGCTTTGTTTTACTGCTGCTTCAGCTGACTTAGCCCCCGCTAGGCCTGCAGCCGCCAAAGCTGCTCTTCTTGCTGCTTCTGCCGCCGCTTTTCTTGCTGCCTCATTTCCGTTCTTGATTTCTTCTTGCATGATATTTTCCCCATTCCATTCTAAAGTCTTTCCTTTTTGGGTAAGCTTTTCCTTTTTGGAAAACATTACCCATATGCTTGATTTTTAGTATATCATAAATTTCATATGATTTCTAGTAAATAGCTACATATTTTCCGTGTACTATTTGTGAATTTTTTGTATCTTGCTCAAATTCCTTAATTTCTCTGCAAAGTCAAATATTCGAAAATAAAAAGTCCGGAAATCCATACAAAATGAATATCCGAACTTCTCCACTTATATTTAAGCTTAACAGACTACCGTTCCATTTTCCAAATACATGCGCTATAAGGCTCTAACTGGCTTCCTCCGCCAAAGTCATGAAGCCTGCCTGAAATCAACTCTTCCGCCTGGCCGCAGCCCGCATCAAAATGTGCTGTGTACGGTGCATCCGAAGCATTGATTGCCACAAGCACACGCTCATTCTCCGTCTTTCTTTCAAAAATACATTGATGATTGGTAAGCACAATGGATTTAAAATCTCCATAATTCAAAGCTTCGCTTTGCTTTTTAATCTCTGCAAGCCTTGCAATAAAATCTGTCAGCTCATTCCATTCCGGCTTTTCAAAGGAAACACGCAGCGCAGGATCTCCCTGACTTTTATCCGCCTTTGTTCCCCATTCGCTGCCATAATAAACGCAGGGAATTCCCGGCATTCCAAAAGCAAGGGCATAAATAAGCGGAAGATGCTTTTCATTAGTAAGAATACTTGCAATTCTGCTGACATCGTGGTTATCCACAAATGATAACAGGTGTTTTCCCTTATATAGGGTCCAGTTTTCCGGTCCAAACTGGCGCAGCAGGGAATGATTGATTTCAAACATATTCATGCTGTTAAAGCTGGAATGCAGTCCTTTATAGCACTCATAATTGGTGGAAGAGTGAAGCATTCCTTCATTGACCATCTGATTATAGTCGCCGTGAAGCATCTCCCCAAGCAAAAAGAAATCCGCTTTCTTGCCGTCGCAAAAGCTTCTTAACCTGCGCACAAAATCATGATCCAGGCAATAAGCCACGTCCAGCCTTAAGCCGTCAATATCAAACTCCTCTAACCAGCCGCTTATGCACTCAAACAAATGATTTATCACATCTTCGTTACGAAGATTCAATTTTACCAGATCATAATTGCCTTCCCAGCCTTCATACCAAAGCCCGTCATTGTAGCCGGAATTGCCTGAAAAATCAATTCTGTGAAACCAGCTTACATAAGGAGAAGCTTCTCTGTTTTTCAGCACATCCTGAAATGCCCAAAAACCTCTTCCCACATGATTGAACACTCCATCCAATACTACTTTGATTCCTTCCTTATGAAGATTTTCACAGACCTGTTTGAAATCTTCGTTTGTTCCAAGCCGCACATCGATCTTTTTATAATCTCTCGTATTGTATCCATGAGTATCCGATTCAAAAACCGGAGAAAAATAAATAGCATTGGCACCCAGCTTCTTAATATGAGGAATCCAGTCATTCACTTTTAAAATACGATGCTCTAATACTCCGTCATTTTCATAAGGCGCTCCGCAGAACCCTAACGGATAAATTTGATAAAAAACACTTTCATAAGCCCACATATGTTGTTCTCCTTTTTTTGTCATTATCTAATCTATTCTGTAATATCTCATTTATTACCTTGTGATTATAGCATAACTATATTCAAAAATCCAGTTAACATAAGACCCATTAGCCCCCTTGCAAAAATGAAGGTTGTCTTGCAAGCCAAACCATGAATTATTTCTTGCATTGTTCGATAAAACGGACTTTTAAAAAAGAAATCCCCAATTTCCACATAGTTATCCACATTTTTACTTTGCGTCATTTTTCCAGATTCTGACTGTAAAACTTGCAGACATACTTGTCATTTTAAAAAATAGCAATTGTTCTTGGTACTTTAGTCACAGTTTCATAATTAGTATTCAGATTCCAATTTATGTGAACTATCTCGAAAATTCTTCCTGTTTCGACAATTATTTTTGCAATATTTTACGCTTATTGACAGTTTCCATAACTATTGTTTTTCATGTATACTTAGAAAACAATGCAGGTCCATCCAGCCCTTGCGGCAGGAACAATATGGCTGAATTTTATAACTTAAAATGAAAAACAAGCACAAATAGAAAGGAAGTAAATAATGATAAAAATCGGATCTCATGTAGGAATGAGCGGAAAAGATATGTTTCTAAATTCCGTGAAAGAAGCCGTATCCTATCAGTCAAATACGTTCATGGTGTATACCGGCGCTCCACAAAACACCAGAAGAAAGGAGATTTCCCAGCTAAATATAGAGGCCGCCACAGCTTACAGGAAGGAACACGGCATTGAAGAGTTTGTAGTACATGCCCCCTATATCATCAATCTGGCAAATACTGTAAAGCCGGAAACCTTTACTTTGGCAGTGGAATTTCTGGAACTGGAGCTTTCCAGGGCTTCCGCCATGGGAAGCAGCCTTCTTATTCTCCACCCAGGCGCTCACGTAGGTGCCGGCGCCGAGGCTGGAATCAAACAGATCATCAAGGGCATCAATCAGGTGCTCACAAAGGATACCGACTGTATGATCGCACTTGAAACCATGGCTGGCAAAGGCTCTGAAATTGGCGCTTCCTTTGAAGAGCTGGCAGGCATATATGATGGGGTGGTTTATAATGAAAAGCTGCGAATCTGCTTTGATACCTGCCATACACACGATGCAGGCTATGATATCAGACAGGATTTCGACGGAGTTATCCACAATCTGGACAAGCTGATAGGAAAGGATCAGATTGCGGTCTTCCATATCAACGACAGTAAGAATCCTTTCAATGCCCGAAAGGACAGGCATGCCAATATCGGGCAGGGGTATATTGGATTTGAGGCTTTGAATTATATTGTACACCATAAGGATTTTGAAGAAGTTCCGAAGATTCTGGAAACGCCTTATGTTCCTGATCCGGATAATGCTGGAAAGATGGTCGCGCCTTATAAGAGGGAGATTGAGATGTTTCGGAAGGGGGGACGTGGAAAAGTGATGTAGGAGGGGGGATTG
>CAMWWJ010000340.1 GCA_947177925.1 uncultured Lachnospiraceae bacterium | reverse complement strand
TTTTTATGGAGAAAGAGATTTATAGGAAGGAGAGATTTTATGGCATTAATAGATGTTAATATTAAGGTACCGACGGAGATGGCGGTTTACTTAGAACCATCCAATCAGGTTATTGAACTTGAAAGAAATGCTTTACTGCTATACCCTTATATTTTAAAACAGACGATATCCCATGGTCGTGCAGCTGAAATATTGGGAATACGCAAAAATGAGCTGATAGATATTTATGACAAATTGGGATTTTCTTATCTGGATTTAACAATGAATGATCTTGATATGGAGCTGGAAGCATATAGAAAGGTGAAAGCAAAAGGGGAATTGGTATGATAATTGTGTCTGATACTACACCAATTATTTCTCTTTTGAAAATTAACAGGCTTGATTTATTTGAGAAATTATTTGGAGAGGTTTTGATTCCCAATGCCGTATATGAGGAACTTACAGCCGATAAACGATTTATAGATGAGGCAAAAATGCTAACCAATGTATCTTATATAAAATCTGTCTCTGTATCGAATCCCGAAGCAGTCAGAATTTTAAGGATGGCGACAGGGCTTGATCAAGGCGAGAGTGAAGCGATTGTGCTTACGGATGAGTTAAAGGCTGATATTTTGCTTATGGATGAAGCAAAAGGAAGAAAGATTTCAGGACAGATGGGAATAACAATTATGGGTACAATCGGACTTCTGGTTAGTGCCTATGAAGATAGAATAATCACTTCTGAGGAAGTGCGAAGGTGTATTGATGCTCTTCAAAGGTCTGGTAGACATATAGGAGAGAGACATTATCAGATGTTATTAGATAGATTGCAATAGCGATAATGTTAAAGGGGATTATTAAATCCCCTTTACTGCACATAGGGCTTCAGCGCTTCAATCCAAATCCCATAACCTTCTCCAGTCATATGCACCCCATCTACAGAATAAGCTTTTGGCAGGTCATTATCCTCGTCTGCTAACAGGGAATAGATATCAATATAAGTAATATCATGCTCTATGGCAAGCTCTCTAATGGAAGCATTCAGCGCCTGTACATCTGCATTTGGAATGCCTGTGGAAGAATGAACAGGAAGGACGCTTTGCACATAAACCTCACAGTCCGGCAGCGCGGCGGTCAGACTGTCTAAAACCTGTCCATAATGCTCTAAAGTAGTTTCCAAAGGAATCCCCTGCCTTAAATCATTTATCCCGATCATAAGAAAGACTTTTTCAGGCTGTGCTTCTATGATTACAGAAAGGCGGTTTCGGACCCCTTCCGTTACATCGCTGTCAATGCCCCGATTTAAGACTACCTGATCCGGAAAAAACTCCTGCCATTCGCCTCTGGCGGTAATAGAGTCGCCCACAAATACAATGTCTGCCTTTCTCACCGGGCACATTTCAAACATGGATTCCCGCTGTATATATTGGGCATTATCCTCATAGGAGTAGGATACAGCATTCATAGTATTATAAAGGGATTTGAAATAGCCCTCCCGATACAAAAGCAATAAGAGCGCGCCACTAAGGAACAGGCAGCAGAGAATAAGCAAAACCATGATTGCTTTACAATGTTTTTCCAGATATTTCATCTTTAATACCCCATTTCTTTCAGTTCTTCCACAATCTTAATATACTCTTCAATCACATCAAAACCGTTATAATCCTCCCGCTTTAAATCGATCATATCTCCATGGGAAATTCCACGCCTTTTCTTGTTTTGAAAAACTCCTTTAAAAGTCCCCCATTTTGCAGAACTGACGGAAACAAGCCCGTCATTGTCCGGAGTGTCCAGAAACCGCATGAGAAGGTACGGGATGGATAATAAACTGTCACTGAACATATTTTTCATGACAGAGGTGTAGCTTTGATAATAAACTCCTTCCCAGTCGGGAACCTGCCTGTTGAATTCAGCACAGTAAGCAGGAGATAACTGTTTGCTGGAATGATAGCAGTCAGGATTTTCATCTCCAACCATTTGAAAGGACTTGTCCAGCATATGTGCGATAAACCGGTAAACACCATCAGGAAGCCTGTTTAAAAAGTCAATCAGTCTGGAACCATGGTGTGGTGTGGAAACAGTGGTAAGGCTTGCCACCCTGTCTCCCATGCCAAGCTTGGTAATCAGATAACGGGAATCCAGTCCACCCTTGGAGTGGGCAATGATATTTACCTTTTTTGCACCAGTTTCTCTTAAGACATGTTGAATGTTTTCTTTCATATGGGCTGCATTTTCTTCAATGGTACCCCATGCCTTCTGATGGCCGTAGTATACGGAAGCCCCATTACAGGAAAGCACCTTTGGCATCCGTCCCCAATAGTTAAAATACTTTAAATCCCGAAAGCCAATGCCATGTACCATAATGATTGGATACTTGGTAGCGCATGTATAAGATTCCTTTCTGCATTCATTGGAAAAGGCACGAAAAGTTTCCAGAGCATATTCGTCCTTTGCCACACGGCACATATAATAAGTAAAATATATATTTACGGGAGGAATCCAAAGAGACAGACAGATAATCAGTCTTTTTATGATTCCAAGGCGCCTGCATGTACAAAGAATCCGTATGGAGCCGTTTACTAAAAACAGCCATACGAAGATAAGGCTGTAAACAATATCAAAAATAAAGTAAGGTGTCCCTAACCCGTATAAAAATCCAGGAAAAAAAGCAAGACATATTCCATAGTATACAACAAGGAAAAGCATACCCCAAATACCTGCTTTTACAAGCAGCTGTCCCCCGTATAAAATACCGATGCGGATAATGCCGCTTTCATTTTTCCGAAATGGAAAGATATGTAAGCGCAGAGTGGAATAAAGCTGCCAGATGACTGCACTTGTCATAACAAGCAAGAGACCAGTCCTGCTAAAAGGAATGGGATAATGAAAGGGATTTAACCACAGGTACATAAGCAAAAAGGGCAGATGGGGCATAAATGCCAGATAAAGGGCAAGAAAGCCTCCGCGAAAAATATCCAGTTTTTTTACAAGATCCATAGTACAAAGAAGCAGGATTAGGAGAAGTAATAGCATACCTGACATAAGAAGCACCTATAACTGAAAAAACTGCTCTGCAATCTTCTGGCAGCAGTTATATTTTTTATCGTGAAGAGATATTGCCAATTCTTTTTTATTCATTTGTATAATCCGCCTTTCTTTGTATTTCTGCCTTTTTTCTGCTTTCTTCTTTATTGTAATACGAAGCTTCAGATAATTCAAATATATCATTAAAATCACATTCTAAAATGTGCGTCAGCGCCCTTAAGAAGCTAACGGTTACGACCCATAATTTAAAAAGGCAAAGGTAAAGATTAAAATTAAGTAATGTGAAAAGCAAAAGAACCAAAAAGTAAAAGTTATTCAAAAAAACAGAGCTGATGACATGTTCAATGAACTCATCAGTTCTGTTTTTAATGTCTGCTTTTTAATGACGTAAATTCTTTGAAA
>CAMWWJ010000339.1 GCA_947177925.1 uncultured Lachnospiraceae bacterium | reverse complement strand
GTATTGTAGCATGTAATTACTTACAATACAACAAAAAATGAAATATGTTTGAAAGAGTATTGGCTGAAACAAAACAGTAAAAAAGGGGTTCATTGCTCCTAAGGAAACAATGAACCCTTTTCTTCTATTACTATATAAAATAAATACTATATAAACATCTCTACACGTTAATCTCAGCCTTCACCCCAAGCAACTCCTTATTCTCCTCAAGTATTGGGTAAATCACCGTCTCCAAAAACTTCTCCACCTGCTCCTTAGACCGTCCCACATACTTAGACGGGTCCATGGTCTTTTGCAGATCCTCTAAGCTCATATTGAAAGCTTCATCCTCCGCAATCAGCTCAAGCAGGTTGTTTTCCTTGCCAAGCTCCTTTACGTTCCTTCCGGCTTCCATGGAAAGCTCTCTAATGCGTTCATGAAGCTCCTGACGGTTGCCTCCTGCTTTTACCGCATCCATCATGATATTTTCTGTTGCCATGAAAGGAAGCTCGCTCATAAGCCGCTTGGTGATGACTTTTTCATATACTACCAGTCCATCTACCACATTTAAGCATAAATCCAGAATGCCGTCCGTTGCCAGAAATCCTTCCGGAATGGAAAGCCGCTTGTTGGCAGAATCATCCAATGTTCTTTCAAACCACTGGGTAGCGGAAGTAATAGCAGGATTTAAGGCATCAATCATCACATATCTGGATAAAGAAGCAATTCTTTCACTTCTCATGGGATTTCTCTTATATGCCATGGCAGAAGAACCAATCTGACTCTTTTCAAAAGGCTCCTCCACTTCTTTTAAATGCTGCAGCAGGCGGATATCATTGGACATCTTGTGGGCGCTGGCCGCAATGCCTGCAAGCACGTTTGCCACTCTCGTATCGATTTTTCTGGAATAGGTCTGTCCGGAAACCGGATAGCATTCTGAAAAGCCCATTTTTTCCGCAATCATAGGATCGATTTTGTCAATGGTTTCCTGATCCCCGTTAAACAGCTCCAAAAAGGAAGCCTGTGTTCCGGTAGTCCCCTTGGAACCAAGCAGCTTCATATTAGAAAGGACAAAATCCAGTTCTTCTAAATCCAGGGAAAATTCCTGAAGCCATAAGGTTGCCCTTTTTCCTACAGTAGTAGGCTGTGCCGGCTGAAAATGAGTAAATGCCAGAGTTGGAAGTGCCTTATACTGGTCTGCGAATCTGGCAAGCTCGTCCATTACATTTACCAGCTTCTTTTTTACAAGCTTCAAAGCTTCCGTCATTACGATAATGTCCGTATTATCCCCAACATAACAGGAGGTAGCTCCCAAGTGAATGATACCTGCCGCATTAGGACACTGCTTTCCATATGCATATACATGGCTCATCACATCATGGCGCACTTCTTTTTCCCTTGCCTTTGCCACATCATAATTGATATCCTCTGCATGGGCCTTTAACTCTTCAATCTGTTCCTTTGTAATAACCGGCTTTCCGTCCTGACTTAAGCCTAATTCATACTCCGTTTCCGCAAGGGCGATCCAAAGCCGCCTCCATGTACGGAATTTCATATCCGGTGAAAAAATATACTGCATTTCCTTACTGGCATACCGCTCCGAAAGAGGGCTTACATATCTGTCATTACTCATTGTGCGTCTCCTTTTTTCTCATTCTATTCTTCAAAATCCCCCCGGATATCTTCCTTAGGAGGCTCCATAGGATATTGTCCCGTAAAACAGCCGGTACAGATTCCACGCCCGCCCGTCAGCTCTATGAGCCGTTCAAGCTTTAAATACCCAAGACTGTCCGCTCCGATGATCTGTCTGACTTCTTCCACGGAACGGTTATAGGCAATTAACTGCTCTCTTGCCGGCACATCCGTACCAAAATAACAGGGCCATAAAAACGGCGGGGAAGACACTCTCATATGCACTTCCTTTGCCCCGGCTTCCCGAAGCATTCTCACAATCCGGTCTGAGGTGGTTCCTCTTACAATGGAATCGTCAATCATGACTACCCGCTTACCTTCCACCACTTCCCTAAGGGCATTCAGCTTGACCCGCACACTGCTTTCCCTGCTCTTCTGCTTTGGTTTGATAAAGGTACGTCCTACATAGGCATTTTTTACAAAAGCGGTTCCATACGGAATACCTGACTGGAGGGCATACCCCATTGCCGCACAATTTCCCGATTCCGGCACTCCCACTACGATATCTGCTTCCACGGGAGAATCCATTGCCAGAAATTTGCCGGCTAAAATCCGGGAATTATATACACTTACTCCATCAATATAGCTGTCCGGCCTTGCAAAATAAATATACTCAAACACACATCTTGCATGCTGCTCTTTTGGAATGCACAGAGACTTATCCGATTCAATTCCGTTTTCCGGGCTGATGGTTACGATTTCTCCCGGCTCCACATCTCTGATAAATTCTGCGCCTATGGTATCTAACGCACAGGTTTCCGAAGCCAGCACATATGCATTGTCCCGCTTTCCGATACAAAGAGGCCTGAATCCAAAAGGATCCCTTGCTCCAATCAGCTTTCTGGGTGACATGACGATGAGGGAATATGCCCCCTTAAGCTTTTTCATGGCACGTCCCACCGCTGCTTCTACCGTACCGCAGTTTAACCGTTCCCTTGCAATATGGTAGGCAATCACTTCCGAATCAATGGTAGTCTGGAAAATGGCGCCGGTATATTCCAGCTCCCGGCGAAGCTCCTTTGCATTGATCAAATTTCCGTTATGGGCAAGTCCAAGTGTTCCTTTTACATAGTTTAAGACAAGGGGCTGGGCATTCTCTCTTGTGCTGCTTCCTGCCGTGGAATAACGCACATGTCCTACTCCGATATCTCCCTTTAAGCCTTCAAGGATTTCCGGTGTAAAGGCTTCGCTTAAAAGTCCCATATCCCTTGTGCTGGACACCTTTCCCTTGGGTCCATCCGTTTCACTTACCGCAATGCCGCAGCTTTCCTGCCCTCTGTGCTGAAGGGCGAACAGTCCATAATAAATGCTGGTTGCCACATCATTACCATCAAAGTCGTACATGCCGAAAACGCCGCATTCCTCTCTTAAATGGTCATTTTCTTCTTCTAATGTATGTATCTGTTCTGTCATGAATTATAATCCCAATCTTTTGAATACTTCGTTATATGCTTCTTCTACATTTCCTAAATCCCTGCGGAAACGGTCCTTGTCCAGTTTTTCATTTGTATTTACATCCCAAAGTCTGCAGGTATCCGGGCTTGTCTCATCTGCCAGGATGATTTGTCCGTGATAACGTCCAAATTCAATCTTAAAGTCAATGAGCTTGATGCCTGCCTGTAAGAAATAAGCCTTTAACACTTCATTTACCTTAAATGCATATTTCTTGATGGTTTCGATTTCTTCCCATGTAGCAAGATCCAATGCCCTGGCAAAATAATCGTTGATCAGCGGATCCCCCAGATCATCATTCTTG
>CAMWWJ010000338.1 GCA_947177925.1 uncultured Lachnospiraceae bacterium | reverse complement strand
AAGAGGTTGTGGAACGAAAGATTAGTGTCTTACCCCGGGAGACCCTACTCACATATTAAAAAAATAAAATTATGTTTAAGATATGGTCGAAAAAGGTTTGGAGAGGGAGTCAGATGAAGTCATAGTAGGTGTAAAAGCTGAAGGATTGAAACGATTTATAGTACAAATCGTTTCAATTAAAATAGTGCATGAGCCAGAAATCGGGTGGATATGAAAAGCAGGAACGTAACCGAGGAATAGTATCTATACTTAGAGGGGGGGTATGCGCAAATTTTGAAGTAAACAGAGGAGTAACAGTAAATGGAGTTAATGGAAATGATTTTATCGAAAGAAAATCTGAACAAAGCCTATAAAAGGTAGTATCCAATAAGGGAGCTGGCGGGGGTGTGATGTCAAGGTGGAAGAACTGGGAGATTATATAAGAGTATTGCCAACTATAATTTTACACTAACCCAAAACGCAGTCCGTCAAAATGACGGTGGATAACATATATTTTCAACAGAAAAGGGTGGTCGATAGGAGCGGAAACCACTGCAAAAAGGAGGAAAACAAAAGTGAAATCAAAAAGCTCAACAAAAAAAGCAATGAGAATCCTGTCCTTGCTGTTAGCTGCATCCCTTTTCTTAGGCACCCAAGGGTTTACTGTATTTGCAGAAACCATTAGCGGGAATGGGACAGCTGCCGCAGGAAGTAAGGGGCAGGAAAATGATGAGGAGGGAGGAAATAGCCAGACAGAACCGGAAG
This sequence comes from uncultured Lachnospiraceae bacterium, assembly GCA_947177925.1. GTDB lineage: Bacteria > Bacillota > Clostridia > Lachnospirales > Lachnospiraceae > RGIG3040. Next base: position 2,720 of record CAMWWJ010000338.1, on the reverse strand, counting down.
CCGCTCCAACCTATCCGGAGGATTCCGCTAATCAGCAACAGGAAATGCTCCCGGATAGCAATGGCAGTGAAAACAATGGACGTGTGGGTGCCGGAAGCCCTCAGAATCCTATTCACCAATGCGATGCAGCGGATGGGACGAAGGATACAACCACATGGGATTATGTATACTTTGGAAGCTATCCCCAAAGCGAAGTGACGGACAGCGCTACTATAGCTGCCATAGATAACGCTATTGCCACGTCAGGAATGGCAGCCGATGCAGGAATGGATGTATGGGTAAACGGAACAAAGTACCGTAGGATTGGTCAACTTGATACAACTGCTCATACAAGTTCTTATGAATTTGGTTCTGTTGGTTACCGTTATTTCAAATGGGAACCGATAAAGTGGAAGGTCCTGAAAAATGATGGAGATACCTTGTTTGTAGTAGCGGATAGCGCTATTGACTGTAAAAACTACAATGAAGAAGATAAAAGCATCACATGGGAAACCAGCACCATTAGGGAGTGGTTGAATACCAGCTTTTATAACGCAGCTTTCAGTAGCAATGAGCAGAGTGCTATCGTAACACAAAATGTAGTAAATGAGGATAACCCAGAGCATGGTACAGAAGGTGGGAACAATACAAGTGATAATATTTATCTGCTTTCTATCAGTGAAGTGACGAATGAGACATATGGATTCTGTAGTAATCAGAGAACTACTTCTCACGGGGGTTTCACTGTTTCTTCCGTGAGTCGGGGAATGAAAGCAAGTGATTATGCCGATGTAAGAGGTGCAAGGAGAGTAAATTTCGATGTAGAGCCTTACAGTGTTTACAAGGGCGATTGCACGTGGTGGTTGCGTTCTCCTGGGGATTCTAGTAACTGTGCTGTGGACGTTACCGTAGGTGGATACGTCGAACTGTGTGGCAAAATTGCTTACGGTGATTATGGCCAACCTTCCCAATGCGGTGTCTGCCCGGCTTTGCATATAAATCTGTCATCTGATACCTGGTTTACGGGAGATGAGGGAACCAGTGGCGAAGGAGAAACCGGTGGTGAAGGAGAAACCAGTGGTGAAGTCAAAGACCGTGTACAGACTCCAAAGGCAAGCATCCGGGGTGGAATTTACACCACATCACAGAAAATAAAATTGATCTGTGCTACGAAAAGAGTAAAAATCTACTATACAACAGATGGAAGCACACCGGGAAAAGAAAACGGAATCCGTTACACCGGTACGATATCAGTCAAAGGTTCCATTACCCTTAAGGCAGTGGCGGTCAAGGACGGAATGGCAGACAGCGAAATTATGGAAGAAACCTACAGATTTTTAGAGAAACCAGCACCAGTAACAGGAGCAGGTCGTTCGTTTGCCTTGGGGGAGGAGAAAAGTGGTTCTGCAAAGGACGAGGATGTTCTCCGGTTCTTTCCGGCAAACTTCAATCTGTCAACAACGTTGATTCCGATTAGCGCAAGCCATACGATAGATCCGGACGGTTCACATACGCTGAAGTTTGCCATAGGAATTGATAAGGCAGACTGGCTGAATACAAGCACCAAATGGAATAATTTCAAAGAGAGTGTAAAAAAAGCCAAAAAACGGATTGATAATTTGGAGTCTATATGCAAGAAATATGGAGGAGGAGATACGTTTTATTATCTCGTTGGGACAGAAAAAATTAAAGCAAAGCCGGAGATTGCTGTCCTGGGGTACTATGAATATAAAATAGATAGGAATAATAAGGTGGTAGAGAATTCTGGAATGCTTCAGATGGATGCAGAATGGAAAGCATGTAAAGACTGGCAGTTCTTCACGCCAATCGGTCCTATGTATTTAAGTATAGAAGGATCCGGAAAAATAACAGGGAAATTAGGTCTTTCCTATGAATATGAAGACGATGGAGCTGGAAGCTTTTTAAAAGGAACATGGAAAAAGCAAGGAGAAGTTACCTTGACCCCCGGTATGTCTTTAGAAGGCGGCTATGGTGTAGCAAAAATAGCAACCATTGGAGCCAGTGGTTCGGCAGAAGTACCTATTCAGATTTATCCTGCTTCAAAGGCAGATTTTGATGCAGCCGCATCGGTATATGTATATGTAATCTTTATACTGGATGAAACCTGGGACCTTGCAACTTATCATACAAACCTTTGGGATACGACTAGTTCCATCAGTTCGAGAGGAAGCTCCAGAAGCGGCCTTTCCGAAGAGGCTGTGGCGGATATGCAACTGAATCCGGAGGACTTAAAGCCGGTAGACCGTTCCTATGCGGAACATACCACCTCATGGCAGGGAAACACAGATTCCAGTACGGATACCAAGAGCCTGTCAGCAAGGGCAGGTGCAGAAGGGGAAACGGCTGCTGGAGAGACAGAACATGTCCTGCAGTCCGGCATCATGCCCAATTCACTGCCTGCAATCAAGCAGATTGGAAACGATACCGTGATGGTATTCCAGGCAAACGATGCAAGCCGCAACACCCTGGACAGTTCAATCCTTATGTATTCCGTATACAGAAGCGGTACATGGTCAGAACCGGTGCCTGTATGGGATAACGGAACCTGTGACATGTATGCGGACCTGCAGGTTATAAACGATGAATTATATCTCGTATGGCAGAAGGAAAATGCCCGGATTGCCGAAAATGGGGAAAACGGCGAGCAGATACTTTCACGTATGGCGGAGAAGTCCGGGATCTGCTTTGCAATATATGATCAGGAACAGATGATATTTGGG
>CAMWWJ010000337.1 GCA_947177925.1 uncultured Lachnospiraceae bacterium | reverse complement strand
GATAATATCTTTAAAATCATCTACACCTATTGGCAAAGGTTTGTACTCCCCCATAGCAAGACCTCCTAGTTAAAAATCATTCTATCACATATTCACACCGCTTTCCATGAAAATCCCATCTTTTCTTTTTTATGAAACTATTGCTTTCATTATCGCTTCCTCCATGGGAAGCAATTCTGTATAAGTCCTTGTTGTGTAAAACAAGCACCTTAAGGGCATGTTGGAATTCACCATCGACTGGTGCTCATATACTCCCCAATCTGCCTTTGCATTACTTTAGCCACATCTTCTCCCTGTATATATGCATCCATCCATTCAACTGTTTTTGCAACCATTTCCTTCGCATTCCATCTGGGCTTCCAGCCTAACTCCTTTTTGATCCTGGCACAATCCAATTTCAGAAAATTTGCTTCGTGAGGTCCCGCTTCTCCTTCCTGATGCCATTTTAATCCGCCCTCTGCAATACTGTTCCACTGTCTGCAAAATTCCGTTACCATCTCCCTGGTCGTCAGGCAGGACTCTTCCCCCGGACCCACATTATAGCTTCCTGCATATTTCAAGTCCTCATACTGCTTCTCTGCGATAAGCAGATAAGCAAATACCGGTTCCAGCACATGTTGATAGGGTCTTGTAGAATAAGGGTTCCTTACAGCAATCTCTTTTCCTGCTTCTATGGCCCTAAGACAATCCGGTATGATCCTGTCCGCCGCAAAATCTCCCCCGCCAATCACATTGCCTGCTCTTGCTGTGGAAATGGCGGTTCTCCCATCCTGAAAAAAGGAATTCCTATAGCTTTCCGTTATCAGCTCGGAACAGGACTTACTGTTTGAATAGGGATCATAGCCGTTTAATTCTTCATTTTCCCGGTATCCCCACTCCCATTCTTTATTTTTGTACACCTTATCCGTTGTTACATTTAAAAAAGAGCGGACGGACTTACTTTCTCTGACACATTCCAATATATTTACCGTCCCCATCACATTCACATCATATGTATAAACAGGATTCTTATAGGATTCCCTCACAATGGGCTGGGCAGCCATATGGATGACGATTTCCGGCTGTACCTGCCCAAAAACCTGTCTTAAATGATCCAGGTCACGAATATCTCCTTCCACGGAATCAATAGCCTTTTCTATGCCGCTTAATTCAAACAGACTTGGGGCAGTAGGCGGCTTCAAAGCATATCCTGTTACTCTGGCTCCCATTTCTGTTAACACATGACACATCCATGTGCCCTTAAATCCCGTATGCCCGGTCAAAAGTATTTTCTTTTCTTTATAAAACTGACTGTTTATCATATTCATTCCTTTTCTAATGCTTCCATAATTTTATCCGCCATATCATCCAGCATTTTCCTGCTCATGCCCGGATATACTCCAATCCAGAAAGTATCCTGCATGATTCGGTCAGTATTGGTCAGCTCACCTGCAATTCGGTAGCCTTTTCCTGCCCGCCGCATTTCATCAAAACAGGGCTGTTTAATCAAATTACCTGCAAAAAGCATTCTGGTCTGCACTCCATGCTCTTCTAAGTACTGTACGATTTGATTTTTGCTTACACCTTCCCTGCATGTAATCATGTAACCAAACCAGCTTGGATCGGAATCCGGACATGGCTTTGGTAAAATCAATTTTCCTTCCGCTCCCTGGAGCCTTTCCGACAAGTATGCAAAATTCCTCTTTCTTGCCTCTACAAATTCGGGAAGCTTCTTCAGTTGGGCACATCCCACTGCTGCCTGCATATCAGTAGCCTTTAAATTATAGCCAAAATGGGAATATACATACTTGTGATCATATCCCAGAGGAAGCTCTCCATATTGCTTGTCAAACCTGTGACCGCACATATTATCCTTTCCTGAAGAGCAGATACAATCTCTTCCCCAGTCACGGAGTGAGCGGATAATCTTATTCAGCAATGAATCATCCGTATAGACCGCTCCTCCCTCCCCCATAGTCATATGATGGGGTGGATAAAAGCTGGAAGTTCCTATATCACCAATCGTACCAGTAAATTTCCAATTGCCGTCCATTCGATAAGCACTGCCTAACGCATCACAGTTATCCTCTACCAGCCATAATCCATTTTGCTGGCAAAATTCCTTAACCGTTTTTAAATCAAAAGGATTTCCCAATGTATGCGCCAGCATAACCGCTTTTGTTTTTTCCGAAAGAGCATCCTTCAGCATAGTCACATCAATATTATATTGGGGTATGGTCACATCTACAAAAACGGGCACTGCACCGTATTGGAGCATGGGCGTTACTGTAGTGGGAAAGCCTGCTGCTACTGTAATGATTTCATCTCCCGGCTTTATCCTTTTATCACCTAAAAGCGGAGAAGTCAAAGCCATGAATGCCAGCAGATTAGCCGAAGAACCCGAATTTACTACGGAGCAATACTTTATTCCTAAATACTCTGACAATTCCCTTTCAAACTGCTCCGTATATCTTCCTGCTGTCAGCCAGAATTCCAATGCGCTGTCTACCAGATTTACCATTTCTTCTTCATCATAGACCCTTTTGGCATAAGGAATCCGGTCTCCGGCTTTATATTCGCCCGTATTATGATAGGTCCTGCAATACTCTGCTACGGATTCTAATATTTTTTTTCTTGCTTCTGATTCGTTCATTCCTTTAAACATCTTAATCATTCCACTTCTTCCATGGTGCAGTACCATTATTCCAATATCTTTCCAACATATTCTTTTCCCTTATATTATCCATACACTGCCAAAACCCCTTATGAGTATAAGACATCAATTCCCCTTCATTGGCTAGTTTTTCCAATGGTTCCTTTTCAAAAACTTCATTATCATCACTAATATAGTCAAAAATCTCCGGATTCAAAATCATGTATCCTGCATTTATCAGTGAACCATCTGCCAGTTTTTTTTCTCTAAATGATTTTACGGAATTATCCTCTGCAATATCTAAAATCCCTTTTTGCTGTTCCAGCATTACTGCTGTCAACGTTGCAATTTTACCGTGTCCCTGATGAAACTTAAGAAGCTCTAAAATATCCACATCACAGACACCATCACCGTAAGTCATCATAAATGGCTCATTTCCAATATATGGCTGCACACGTTTGATTCGCCCACCAGTCATAGTATCAAGTCCCGTATCCACTACAATAACCTTCCACGGTTCACATTGTTGCCCAAGAATAACTCTTTCTTTTCTGCCATTGGTAAAATCAAAAATAACATCATTATTATACAAAAAGTAATCGTTAAACCACTCCTTAATTATATGCTGTTTATACCCGGCACAAATAATAAATTCGTTGAAACCGTAGTAAGAATATTCTTTCATAATGTGCCAAATGATCGGTTTCCCACCGATTTCAATCATAGGCTTTTGTTTGGCCTGGGATTCCTCTGAAATTCTGGTTCCCCGTCCGCCTGCCAGCAATACTACCTTCATAAATATTTTCTCCTATCTATTGTTATTAATAATAATATAACACACACGAGCAGCGT
>CAMWWJ010000336.1 GCA_947177925.1 uncultured Lachnospiraceae bacterium | reverse complement strand
ACTGTGCACATTGCGCAGGGAAAATTGAAGAGGCGGTAGCAGCTTTGGAGGCAGTAGAAAAATGCAGCTTGAATTTCCTGACAAAGAAGCTTGTAGTGGAAATGGAAGAGGGCAATGTAAGTGCTGTTACAAAAGAAGTGAAAAAGATCGTAAAGAAAATCGAGCCGGATGTAACGGTAGAAGAAAAATAGTTTACCGGCAGACAGATTGTAGGTGAGGATATGACGAAAAAATTAAAAAGAAAGCTTCGCAATATTATTTTGGGTGCCATTATCTTTCTATGTGCATTAGTCATACAGCATTCAGCGTCTGACATAAATGTCAATATTTTATTGGGTATCTTCCTGATTGCTTATTTTATTATAGGCGGCGAAGTAGTAAAGAAAGCAGGAAAGAATATTGTAAACGGAAGGGTCATGGATGAGAATTTTCTCATGATGATTGCCACGGTAGGAGCTTTTATTGTAGGAGACTATGCGGAAGCGGTAGCGGTCATGCTCTTTTATCAGATAGGTGAATGGTTCCAGTCCTATGCGGTCAATAAATCCAGAAAGTCCATTTCCGACCTTATGGACATCCGGCCGGATTATGCAAACGTGCTAAGGGATGGAAAAGAAACCGAGGTTGATCCGGATGAAGTACAGATTGGTGAGACAATTGTAGTGAAGGCAGGGGAAAAAATCCCGCTTGACGGTATTGTCATAAAAGGAAATACAACGGTGGATACTATGGCGCTGACTGGTGAAAGTGTGCCAAGAGACCTGATAGAAGGCGAAGAGGTCATCAGCGGCTGTATCAATCTTACAGGCATGATTGAAGTACGGGTAACAAAAGAATTTGGACAGTCCACAGTAGCAAGGATTTTAGATTTGGTGGAAAATGCCGGAAGCAAAAAGGCAGAGGCGGAAAATTTTATTTCCAAATTTGCAAAATACTACACCCCCACGATTGTTGTGTTAGCGCTGTTGCTTGCCTTTTTGCCACCAATCCTGATAGATGGGGATTATTTCAAGTGGATTTACAGGGCATTGTCCTTTTTGGTTATTTCCTGTCCATGCGCATTGGTCATTTCCATTCCATTAAGCTTCTTTGGCGGCATAGGAGGAGCCAGCAGGGAAGGGATTTTAGTAAAGGGAAGCAATTATCTGGAGTTGTTGTCCAAGGCAGCCATGGTAGTAATGGACAAAACGGGGACTCTTACAAAAGGAAGCTTTCAGGTAAAGGAAATCCATCCGGAAAAGGAAGCCAATGTATCCGAGGAAATGCTGCTGGAGCTTGCTGCATACAGTGAAAGCTTTTCCAATCATCCAATATCCACATCTTTAAAGGAAGCTTATTTTCAAAAGGCCAAAGAAACGGCATTTAACAAGGAAAGAATTGGAGAAACCAAGGAAATTCCCGGTTACGGCATAGAAGCCCATATTGATGGGAATGTGATTTATGTGGGAAATAGTAAGCTCATGGAGCGGCAGAATGTTGCCTGTGAGCAGGTTGAGTCAGGCGGTACGGTGATTTATGTGGCAAGAGGCAGCCAATATCTTGGCTATCTGGTAATTGGCGATGAAATAAAAGCCGACAGCAAACTGGCGGTGGAGAAATTATATAAAGCAGGTGTCAGAGAGATCGTCATGCTGACTGGAGACAGACAGGCAGCAGCATTGGCTGTGGCAAAAGAGCTTGGCATTAAAAAAGTCTTTTCAGAATTACTTCCAGGTGATAAAGTAGATAGAGTAGAAGAGCTGTTTGCCCAAAAAGGTGAAAAGGAAGCATTGGTATTTGTAGGCGACGGGATTAATGATGCGCCGGTGTTAGCAAGGGCAGACGTAGGGATTGCAATGGGAGGACTTGGGCAGGATGCGGCCATTGAAGCGGCGGATATCGTGATTATGACTGACGAGCCAAGCAAAATCGCAAGGGCCATGGAAATCTCCAAAAAGACCCTGACCATTGTAAAGGAGAATATTGTCTTTGCCATTGGAGTTAAGATTATTGTCCTGATTCTGGCAGCAGTGGGAATTGCCGGCATGTGGCTGGCCATCTTTGCAGATGTGGGCGTGGCATTTCTGGCCATTTTAAATGCAATGCGTACCCTGCGTACAAAATCTGTAAAACAGGTATAAGCTTATCAAACAAAATAATAGAGAAAAGAGAATGAACCGGAGCATGAAGCAGGTAAAGCTTACTTTGAATTTATCACAACAAGAGATAAAGGGGACGTTGGAACGTTACCATTTTTCAAAAGGAGACTTTTCTGCTTTATGCTCTTTTTTTCTGGCATTAAAACCTCTGATAGACTGTAAGGCATTTTATGAAGTCATCGATCCGGATAAAAAAAGACCGGAGCAGTTTCATTTTGTAGAGGAAGAGCAATTTCTGGCAGCTATCGTTACGTTGGGAAAACCCTTAGACAGACTTCAGGAACTGTATCTGGAGGCGCAGGATGTGCTGTCTGCCTATATGATTGAATGCCTGAGCCTGGATTTGCTGAGTCAGGCTTATGAAAAGCTGGCTGGACGGATAGAAGCGGAAGAGGGGTTGTATATCAGCAGATATGAATTTTTAGGAGGAAAGTATCCTTTGGATAAAACAAAGGACATCTTTGATTATTTTTCCCAAAGCGAGGTAACCTATAATGAGGCATATATGCTCATACCGCAAAAAAGCGTGGCATTTCTAGGAAAGCTCACAAGGGAGCCAAAGGAAATATGCAGGCATATTTGTGAAAGCTGTCACAATAAAAACTGTACAAACAGGATTGTTTTGAAAAAGCAGGAAGAAAAGCGGGAGTTTCTCCCCTATGGATATCAGAGGATTCTGGGAAAGGGACAGGGATGGAAAGAGGACTGACACATGTCTATTACGGAGACGGAAAAGGAAAGACAACGGCTGCCATTGGCCTTGCCGTAAGAGCATCAGGAGCAGGAAAACAGGTTATCTTTGCCCAATTCCTAAAAGGACGAGCTACCAGCGAACTAAAAAGCCTTGAAAAGCTCCCCAATATCCGCATATTTCGAAACCAGGAGGACTTAGGATTTTTTAAGAACATGACCCCGCAGGAAAAAGAAAGGGCTGCATCTATGCATACGGAAACCCTGAAAAAAATCTCTCAAACCATAAAAAACGAGCCAATCGACATGCTAATCCTGGATGAAATCACCTATCCTTACGAATACGGCGCAATCGACAAAGATATGCTGGAACACCTAATCCTAAAAAAGCCGGACCCCCTTGAACTGGTAATAACCGGAAGAAATCCATCCCCACTATTTTTAGAAGCAGCAGATTACATCACAGAAATGAAAAAAATAAAACACCCCTTTGACAAAAACATAATAGCAAGAAAAGGAATCGAATATTAGAGAAAAAGCAGAAAGCGGAAACAACAGACGGCATTTCGATACCAGTAGGAGCAGGCAGCTCATTCCTATAGAAGTCTTGTGGGCCTATAAGGAAAGTCCCCGATACAAGATCGGGGAAAAGTAAAGTCGCCGGC
>CAMWWJ010000335.1 GCA_947177925.1 uncultured Lachnospiraceae bacterium | reverse complement strand
TTTTATGTAATAATACAGTATTATCTCATATTCGGAAAGCGCACTTTCCAAAGTCAATAATGATATTGAGCTGTTTGCCCAAAAAGAGGGCTTGACGGCTCATGCAAATTCCATTAAGGTTAGATTTGAAGAAGATGAATGAGATGGGAACGGGGGAAAGAAAATGTCTGGTAGTTCAGAGATAAAACGGAAAACAAAGGAAACGGATATTGCCCTTTCCTTACAGCTTTACGGCACCGGAAAAAGCCGGATCGAAACGGGAATCGGCTTTTTCGACCATATGCTGGAGGGCTTTGCCAAGCATGGTTTTTTTGACCTTACCTGTAAGGTGGAGGGAGATTTGATCGTAGATGGACATCATACCGTAGAGGATACGGGCATTGTGTTAGGAGAGGCTATCAAAGAAGCCATTGGAGATAAAAAAGGGATCAAGCGGTTTGGCTCTTTTATCCTTCCCATGGATGATGCATTGGCGCTTTGTGCCGTGGATTTATCCGGAAGGCCTTATTTATCCTTTGAATGCGAATTTGAAGCGGAACGGGTGGGATATTTGGATACCCAGCTTGTGAGGGAGTTTTTTTATGCATTATCCTACAGCGCAGGCATGAACCTGCATTTGAAAATGCTTTCCGGACACAATGATCACCATAAAATCGAAGCTATGTTCAAGGCATTTGCCAAGGCATTGGATCAGGCAGTTTCCAAGGACGAAAGAATCAAAGAGGTATTGAGTACAAAAGGCACTCTGTAGCCTGAAAAAAGCAAGGAGTCAGACAAATGAATTGTAAAAGCTTTATAGCAAGTATTTACTTAGAAAACGGAAAGGCTGTGAAAGGTTTTTCAGACAGAACCGTCCTTTCCAATGATCCAGTGGAGTTAGCGGCCACTTATGGAGAAAATGACGTAGATGGCATTTTGATTTTTGATTTATCCTATAACGATGCCACTCATGAGGAGGCAATCGGCATCATCAAACGGATTGCGGAACGGGTGCAGATTCCCGTTTACGGCGCCGGAAACATCAAGCGTATGGAGGATGTGAAAAAGCTTCTATATGCAGGCTGTAAAAAGGCAGTGCTGAATTTTGGAAAGCCGGAAGGAATGGAAATTTTAGAGGAAGTTTCCCTAAAGTTCGGAAAAGATAAAATTGCCGCTTCCATTGCCAGCGCAGACAACATTACCATTAACAGACAGGCTTTGGAGCAGTATGCGGATGAACTTGTTTTAATTGATGAACATGCCCTGAAAAACTGTCTGGGAGCAAGCGGGCTTCCAATCATCACGCTGCTTCCCGAAATTTCTTTAGATAAAATGCTTACAATTCTGGAAAAGGAAAATGTTTCTGCCGTTTCCGGAAATATTGTCAATGAAAACACAAAAGAAATTCATGCGATCAAGCAAATATGTAAGGAGAAGGGTATCAAAGTGCATACCTTTGAGGCGGTTATGGATTTTTCAGAGTTTAAATTGGACAATAACGGATTACTTCCTGTAGTGGTGCAGGATTACAAGACAAATCAGGTGCTTATGGTTGCCTATATGAACGAAGAGGCTTATTTAAAAACCTTAAAGACCGGAAAGATGACCTATTACAGTCGAAGCCGCAAAGAGCTTTGGGTAAAAGGGCTTACAAGCGGCCATTTTCAGTATGTAAAGGGCTTAAGCGTGGATTGTGACAATGATACGCTGTTGGCACAGGTGGCACAGGTGGGAGCTGCCTGCCATACGGGAAATTACAGTTGTTTTTACAGAGATCTGATTCCCTGTGAGGAAAATGAAAAAAATCCTTTAGAGGTATTTGAAAACGTCATGTCCGTCATTTCGGACAGAAAGATACATCCAAAGGAAGGCTCTTATACAAACTATTTATTTGATAAGGGAATTGACAAGATTTTAAAGAAACTGGGAGAAGAGGCTACCGAAATTGTCATTGCTTCCAAAAACCCAAATCCCGATGAAATCAAATATGAAATTTCCGATTTTCTTTATCATATGATGGTACTTATGGTGGAAAAGGGAGTGACCTGGGAAGAGATTACCAATGAGCTGGCAAATCGTTAAGACTGTTCTTTTTGCAAAGGCTTATTCATATATTGAAATCAAGAACTTTTCCTACAGGTGCACAATATGTTATTAAAGCAAAACAACCAGGTAGATACCGAAAGGAAGCTGGAGCTGGTTCGTTCCATCCGTAAGGCACAGGAGGATAATTTAGCTGCTTTAAATAAAAGAGAAGCCATTCTTTACGGCAAGCCCGTTACCATAAGGGACAAAGGCCGGGAATGGGACAGGATGTATGATAAAAACAGCAAAGAACCATCGGAAGATGATCTTTATACAGGCAGAAAGCCGATCCTTACCTTTAAGGTGCGGCTGTTTCTGTCTGTTTTTCTGTTGGGAGGATATATGACCTTCCTTTCCATGACCGATGAACAGTATATTTTGGAAAAAGCAATGGTAAAAACCTATATTGCAAAGGATTTTACAAACAATCTGTTTGCTTTTATGGAAGATTTACCTTATACTTTAGAGTATGAGAACATTAGCACTGAAAGATGAAATATTATTAAAAATCGATAAGCCTGCCCGGTATATCGGCGGCGAAGTAAATTCCATCATGAAGGAAAAGGAGCAAGTGGACATTCGTTTTGCCATGTGTTTTCCCGATGTATACGAAATCGGCATGTCCCACCTGGGCATTCAGATCCTCTATGATATGTTGAACCAGTTTGAAGGAGTCTGGTGTGAAAGAGTTTATTCGCCCTGGGTGGATTTGGACGAAATCATGAGAAGGGAGCATATCCCTCTTTTTACGTTGGAATCCCAGGACCCGGTAAAGGAATTTGATTTTCTGGCTATGACGTTGCAATATGAAATGTGTTATACCAATATATTACAGATTCTGGATTTATCCCAGATTCCCTTACTTGCAAAGGAGCGGAGGGAAGAGGACCCCATTGTCATTGGCGGAGGACCCTGTGCTTATAATCCGGAACCCATTGCGGAATTTTTCGACCTGTTTTATATCGGAGAAGGGGAAACCCAATATGCACCCATGATGGAGCTGTATCGGAATATCCGACAAAAAGGCGGCAGCCGCATGGAATTTTTGGAAGCCGCCGCCAGGCTGCCGGGCATTTATTGCCCCCTCTTTTATCAGGTAAGCTATAAAGAAGACGGCACTATAGCTTCCTTTCAGCCTACAAAGGAAGAAATCCCCGCCACCATCTTAAAGGAAATCGAAATGGATATTTCCAACACCTATTATCCCAAAAAGCCGGTAGTTCCCTTTATTAAGGTAACCCAGGACAGAGTGGTTTTGGAAATTCAAAGAGGCTGCATAAGGGGCTGCCGGTTCTGCCAGGCAGGACAGCTCTACCGTCCTGTCAGGGAACGGGATGTGGAGATGCTAAAAGAATATGCCATGGAAATGTTACAAAACACCGGCCATGAGGAGATTTCCCTAAGCTCCCTAAGCTCCAGCGATTACAGCAGGCTCCCGG
>CAMWWJ010000334.1 GCA_947177925.1 uncultured Lachnospiraceae bacterium | reverse complement strand
TAATTATACTGGTGATTTTCTACAATTAACGTCCAAAGAAATTTCCGATGTTCTGTCAGGCTGTATGCGTCTGTCTTCATCAGGCAACTGGTGCATAAATTTTCAGTTGGTTACCTGTGTGCTGGATGAAAATTTGGCAAAGCAAATCCCTGAATTGGTTGATTCCTACCTTGAAAAAACCTCTGATAATTCCAGTCTGTATCTGTTTACTTATATTGGACTGGCAGCAAGTTGTATTGGTATTCTCATCTTGCTGACCTTATATATGAACAGCGACAAGGACAAGGTTTATGGTGTGCTTTTTGGCATAAAAGACGCACTCGAACGTTGGAAACTTCCCGTCCTTCTCAACGCCCATATAAAAAGAAATCAGGTTTATTATCTATCCTTCTTAATTCCATTTCTGCTTTTTATTGCCAGCATGGTACTGACAGACTGCGTTCCATTTGGAAGCGCTTCCCTTTTTGACGGGGATGGATATGGTCTTACTCTGCCCTCTGCTCTAGATACTTACTATAGCATGAAGGATGGAAATACCTATCTTAGCATGAACGGAGGATATGGGGCAAGTCTCTATGCTACCAATCCTTTGATTCAGCTATCCTCCTATTACCGTTTTTTTTCTCCCGGACAGATTGCGCCACTTCTCTTATTTTCAGAAGCATTCTGTCTGGGCCTTTGTGGTGTTGCAATGGTCTTTTATATGACTCACAGGCTTCATGGAACACGAAGTCATAAGGAAGATTACCGTCTGCTTGTTCCTGCCATGGTCTATGCATTGAATTCTTATATGCTTGCCATGCACAATTACACTTCATGGTATATTACCTTATTTGCCTTTCCATTGCTCATTACTGCAATGGATTATCTGATGTATAAAAAAAAGTGCCTTCCCTACATCCTGCTTCTTACCTACTGTATTGCAACCAATCTTTATCTGGCCCTTTACATATGTATCTTTCTGGTAATCTATTTCTTTACCTGCCGTTTTCACGGCTTAAAGGACTTTTTGAAAAAAGGAGTGCGCTTCGGTCTTTCTTCCCTGCTTGGCGCCGGGAACTGCTATTTTATTATTGCCAATACACTGCAGTCCTCTTATGACTCCAATTATAGTACAACCGATGCCATATTCCCCGCCATCGGACTGCACACCAGCTTTTTGGAACAGTGGAAAAAGCACATGATTTTTTCTCCTGCTCCTTCCGTTTCTTCAGATAACGGGCTTTTAAATATTTATTGCGGAATCATTACCCTGCTTTTGGTTTTATTGTACTTTTCCATAAAAAAAATCTCCATTAAAGAAAAACTAAAAAAACTCATTCCAATAGCACTTCTATATGTGAGCTTTAATGGACAGGTTCTTTCTTATCTTTGGGGCGGATTCCACTACCAGTCCATGGTTCCAAACCGTTTTGCATTTTTACTGCTCTTTCTCATAGCAGAACTCTCTTATGATGGCATTCGATTCATTAAAAAAGCTTCTGCACTGACATTCAGCCTGCTTATCTCAGCGCTAGCCGTATTTTTCCTTATATGTCAATTTTTAAGTAAAGGAAATACAGCTCTTTCATGGATTGGTACTTTAGTTTTATGCGCTATATATCTTATTGTCCACCTGTGTGTAATACACTTTAAAAAGCAACACCTCTATCCAAAGCTGTTAGTTTTATTCCTGATAACCGAGTTGAGCTGCAACATGGCATACATTACAACCACTTATAATACAGCCCTTATTGGCAACTATGGTGATTACCCTGCCATAGCTTCAACCATTCAAAAGGAACTGAAAGACGAAACAGGCTATTGCCGGATTTGTTTTCCTGCCAAAATTCCCTATAACGCAGGGCAAGTTTATCATACAGGTTCAAACAGCCTGTTTAATTCCTTTGTTTCTTCACATCAATGTACATTAAATGGAATTTACGGTTTCTCCCCCGGGGAGACTAACGCTATTTCTGCTAATTATCCTGGAACCCCTTTTGGCTTATCCTTAAGCAACCATCATTATATATTCATTGCGGCAGTTTCAAAGCACATGATAGAAGATTTGGAACGTTATCAGTACTTGGGATGTATGGACGGATATTACGTTTTTGAAAATACTGCTTCCCTGTCCCTGGGTATTTATGCCCCGTTAGAAGCCAGCAAGCTTAATTTTTTCTATCTATGGCAGTTTTTCAACGATTTGGCTTCTCTTTACACGGATAACGAAGCTTCCCTGTTCATTCCCCAGACCTTGGAATATACGGAGAATGGGGAACTTTCCCCTGATTCCTTTCAGTTTATGTCTACAGATAAGGGTGTGACCTTTGAAGAGGCAGAATCTGCATATTTGGATCTGAGCGACGGCGAGTCTTCTCCTATTCGGTTACGTTTAAATTATAAGCCGCTTATGGACGGAGCAGCCTATTTGTATACAAATGAATTTATTCCGCTTGGAAAAGCCAGGGCCGGTGTTGCTTCCGAAAAGGAAGTACCTTTTACAATACGCCCTTCAATTTTGGATGAGTCTCCTGATGTGGTTATCATGAACGAGGAAGTCTTCAATGACTTTATTTCAGAAGCACGTAAACATCAATTAGAAAATATAAACATCTGCAATGACACGATTACCGGAACTACCAATTATGAGAAAGAGGGTTACACTATGCTGAGCCTTGCCTGGGATAGAAGCTGGCATGCTTACATTGACGGAAAAGAGGTGGAGATTGAAGATCCTTATGGAGCCTTTATGATGATAAAAACCCCTGCCGGCAAACATACCTTAGAATTAAAATATATTCCTTACGGCATGAAAATCGGCAAGGGCATCACACTTGGCTTTTGGATCCTTACATTGATTATATTTACAACAGCACATATTAAGAAGCGCCGAAAAACTGTTTCACCTTCTTAATCACGTATTCTACCTGCTCCGGCTCTATTCCATAATATAAGGGAAGCCGGAGCAGTCTTTCACTTTCCCTGGTTGTATAAACATCCTCACCGCAGAACCTTCCAAACTTCCTTCCTGCCTGGGAGGAATGGAGCGGGACATAATGAAAGACTGCTTTAATATCATTTTCCATAAGATAAGCAATTAATCTGGTCCGTTCTTCTAAGTCCTTCACCTTAATATAATACATATGTGCATTGTGTCCGCATTCCTTTGGAATCACTGGAACATCAACTCTTCCCCATTCCCGAAAAGCAGCATCATACATATTCCATGCCTCCATGCGGTTTTTCGTGATTTCATCTGCAACTTCAAGCTGCGCCCACAGATATGCCGCATTCAAGTCGCTTGGCAGATAGGAGGAACCCATATCGCACCATGAATATTTATCCACCTCTCCCCGATAAAATTTGCTGCGGTTGGTTCCTTTTTCTCTTAATATTTCCGCCCTCTCAATAAACTGTTGCTCTCGAATCAGCAGGGCGCCACCCTCTCCCATGGAGAAATTCTTCGTTTCATGAAAGCTGAAGCAGCCAAACTCTCCCATGGAGCCTAATGCCTTTCCTTTATAG
>CAMWWJ010000333.1 GCA_947177925.1 uncultured Lachnospiraceae bacterium | reverse complement strand
AGGGAAATAACATTTACTGTTATTTCTCTACTCTATTGCCGTCCGTGGCAATTTTTCCCTGGGTAGTGGACAGGCTGTTAAGGAAAAGCGCCATCAAAAACAAGGCATGGAATCCGCTCTCATCTCTCTGTTGCTGTTTCGTTTCAGGCGATAGCCTTTGATACGTATTGCATGCTTCCTTCACATGTTGGACCCTTTTCAAATAGGTGGGTGATGGCTTTTTGGTAGTTAAAAAGCGGATGTTATTTGTTGGGGGATATGGGAAGAACTGTTGTAATACTTGTATAAAAAGGAGTGTTCCTTCTTGGACGCTCCTTTTTTTTGTGCTATACTAGCTATTGTATATGAAGGTAATGTAAAAGCTGGTATAAATTATAAGTTATTATGTATAAAGGCTGTTATATTATAGAAGGAACAGCTTCAGGCATATGTTTTTTCCCGGAAAAAATTGGGGAAATATGAGAAAGGAAGAAAAAAACATGGCATTTACTCATCTGCATGTCCATACGGAATATTCCCTGTTGGATGGCTCCAATAAAATAAAGGAATGTGTGAAGCGTGTAAAGGAGCTTGGCATGGACAGTGTGGCGATTACTGATCACGGTGTCATGTTTGGTGTTATTGATTTTTACAGGGCGGCAAAAGAACAGGGGATTCGGCCTGTTATTGGTTGTGAAGTGTATGTGGCGCCGGATTCACGATTTGATAAGGAACTGACGGGAGGGGAGGACCGGTACTATCATCTGGTGCTTCTGGCAGAAAATAACACTGGTTATGCTAACCTGATGCGGATTGTCAGCAGGGGATTTACGGAAGGATATTACTATAAGCCACGTGTGGATATGGAAGTATTAAATAAATATCATGAGGGGATTATTGCCCTTTCGGCCTGTTTGGCAGGGGAAGTGCAGAGATATATTTCCAAGGGATTGATCGAGGAGGCAAAAAAGTCTGCGTTAAAATATGAAGAATGCTTTGGAAAAGGCAATTATTTCCTGGAGTTGCAGGATCATGGCATACCGGAACAGCGAACGGTGAATATGGCGCTTCTGCAGATGAGCAGGGAGCTTCGAATTCCTTTGGTGGCTACCAACGATGTGCATTATACCTATGCGGAGGATGAAAAGCCTCATGATATCCTTCTGTGTATACAAACCGGAAAAAAGCTGGCAGATGAAGACAGGATGCGTTATGTGGGAGGCCAGTATTATATTAAAAGCGAAGAGGAAATGAAGCAGCTTTTTCCTTATGCTCTGGAAGCTTTGGAAAATACTCATAAGATAGCGGAACGCTGTCAGGTGGAAATTGAGTTTGGAAAGACCAAGCTGCCCCATTATGAAGTGCCAAAAGGGTATACGTCTTATACTTATCTGGAAAAGCTTTGCTATGATGGGCTCTTGTTCCGCTATGGCTCTGAAGAAATAAAAAATTCGAAAGGGTTCATTTGCGCTTCAGGGCCGTGTGGAGATGCGATTGACTGGAGTAATCCGGCTAATAAAGAAAAGTTAAAAGAAGATTTAACTTTGAAAATGCTGGAAGAAAGGCTGGAATATGAGTTGTCTACCATTGAAAAAATGGGCTATGTGGACTATTTTCTGATTGTCTGGGACTTTATCAATTATTCCAAAGCACATGATATTATTGTAGGGCCGGGGCGTGGATCGGCAGCGGGAAGTATTGTTTCCTACTGTCTGAAAATTACCGATATAGACCCGATTAAATATCAACTGTTATTTGAACGATTCCTGAATCCGGAACGTGTGTCCATGCCGGATATTGATATTGATTTCTGCTTTGAAAGAAGGCAGGAGGTAATTGATTATGTGGGAGAAAAATATGGGCACGAAAAAGTAGTGCAGATCGTTACCTTTGGTACCATGGCTGCCAAAGGAGTTATCCGTGATGTGGGAAGGGTAATGGATCTGCCTTACAGCTATGTGGATTCCATTGCAAAAATGATACCTAATGAATTAAATATTACCATTGCCAAAGCATTGGAAATGAATCCGGAGTTCCGCTCTCTTTATGAAAATGATGAACAGGTCCATTATCTTATTGATATGTGTAAAAGGCTGGAGGGGCTTCCAAGGCATACATCCATGCATGCGGCAGGAGTTGTCATCTGTCCGAAAGCGGCGGATGAATTCGTTCCACTGTCAAGAGGGTCTGACGGTTCCATAACCACACAGTTTACTATGACTACTTTAGAGGAGCTGGGGCTTTTAAAGATGGATTTTTTAGGGCTTCGTACCTTAACCGTCATTCAAAATGCCCTGAAGCTCATTGAAAAGGGCAGCGGACTTTCCATTGATATGAGCAAGATTGACTATGATGATAAAAAGGTGCTTGATTATATCGGAACCGGCAGGACGGAAGGGGTGTTCCAAATTGAAAGCGCCGGCATGAAGGTGTTTATGAAAGAGTTAAAGCCCCAGTCTCTGGAAGATATTATTGCGGGAATTTCCTTATACCGGCCGGGCCCTATGGATTTTATTCCAAAATATATTTATGGTAAGAATCATCCGGATCAGGTTGTCTATTCCTGCCCGCAGTTGGAACCTATTTTAAAGCCCACCTATGGCTGTATCGTATATCAGGAGCAGGTTATGCAGATTGTAAGGGATCTGGGCGGATATACTTTGGGAAGAAGCGATCTGGTGCGCCGTGCCATGAGTAAGAAAAAGCAGTCTGTCATGGAAAAGGAGCGGGCGAACTTTATTTTTGGAAATAAAGAAGAAGGAGTTCCCGGATGTATCGAGAACGGCATTTCGGAAAAGGTGGCAGGTCAGATTTATGATGATATGATGGATTTTGCCAAATATGCCTTTAATAAATCCCATGCGGCAGCCTACGCAGTTGTTTCCTACCAGACCGCATGGTTAAAATATTATTATCCGGTGGAGTTTATGGCGGCTCTCTTAACCTCTGTGATTGACAATGCGGGAAAGGTGGCGGAGTATATCCTCACAAGCAGAAACATGGGAATCCGTATACTGCCGCCGGACGTCAATGAAGGAGAGAAAAATTTTTCCGTAAAGGATGGGGCCATCTGTTTTGCACTTACTGCCATAAAAGGTGTGGGGCGGCCTGTAATTGAATCCATTGTGGCGGAAAGGAAAGCAAGAGGCAGGTTTTCGGATTTAAATGATTTCATTACCCGTATGTCGGATTCCCAATTAAATAAGAGGGTTTTGGAAAACTTTATCAAGGCAGGAGCCTTCGACTGCTTTGAGGGTAAGAGAAAACAGCTTATGGCTGTATACAACCAGATTTACGACCATATCGTCAAGGATAAGAAAAATACTATGGCGGGGCAGATGACATTGTTTGATCTGGCAAGTGATGAGGAGAAAGAAACCTTTTCCATAAAGCTGCCGGATGTAGGGGAATATGAGAAGGAAACAATGCTTGCTTTTGAAAAAGAAGTGATTGGCGTTTATGTAAGCGGACATCCCCTGGAAGAATATGAAAGCTTTTGGAAAAAGCATATTACGGCCACTACGGTGGAATTTAT
>CAMWWJ010000332.1 GCA_947177925.1 uncultured Lachnospiraceae bacterium | reverse complement strand
TGTCTGATAAATAAGCCCATCCCCCACCTTGATCCGGCTCCCGTCTGCAGGCACGATTACCGCACCTTCCCGTACAAATGCTATGATGTCGACCTGGTACTGATCTTCCGCCTTTTTTACAGCCAGCCCGGCAAAAGGGCTCTTCTCATCTACCGTTATGCCCGCCGTTCCTCTTGCGCTTCCCCCCGTCCGGCTCTTTGTCTGATTCTGCAGCTGTGTGTACCGCTCCACAAAGCCTGCCGAAATGATACCGGTGGGAATGGCCACTGCCCCTACTCCGAGAAAAGATATGATAATTGCCATCATCCTTCCCAATATGGTTACAGGATAGATATCTCCATATCCAACGGTAAGTATGGTGGACATGCTCCACCAGATTCCTGAAAAAGCATTCTGAAACACCTCAGGCTGTGCCTGGTGCTCTGCACTGTACATGCACAAGGAAGATGCCATCATCAGAATCACAATAATAAAAATAGAGGAAATAATCTGATTCTTTTTTTCCGCCAGAACCGATGTGATAACATGAAAAGAATCATAATAGGCATTGATGCGGAACAAATGAAAAATCCTGACTACCCGAAGCATTCTAAGGGCAATAAATCCTGACAGAAAGAAAAATGGCAGAATCGTACATAAATCCACAATGCCGTCAAAGGAGAAAAGAAAATGCAGCACTGCTTTTTTTCTGCTTTTTTCCGGATAAAGATACTCTGCCGTCCAGATCCGCAGCAGGTACTCCACAGCAAACACCGCCACAGTAGCTGTCTCGATGACATGCAGCACATTAGAATATGCTTCCAGATTCTCAAAGGTTTCCATAAACAAAACCGCTATGTTGGAAAAAATGACCAAAACAATAAAAATATCAAAAGCCCGGCTGACAAAATCCTCCTGTCTGCCAATCTGTATAATATCAAAAATGCGTTTCTTCTTTTTTTCACTAATCAATCGTTTCATGGACTATTCCTTTACTTTTCAATAACCTTTGCACACATCTATCCACCCTTCAGGATTGGAATATTTCTCCAATTCGGGAATGGTAAGCTCTATGGCGCTGTTGGAGCTTCCGCAGGCAGGATAGACCGTTTCAAATCGTTTCAGCGATATATCCAGATACACGTCCACTCCTTCCTTTATGCCAAAGGGACACACACCTCCCACAGCATGACCGGTTAATTCCTCCACCTGATCCCCTGACAACATTTTTGCCTTCGTTCCAAATTGCGCCTTGTATTTCGGATTATCTATTTTTGCGTCACCGGCAGTACAAATCAGCACTACCCGCTCATCCACCATAAAGGAAAGTGTTTTAGCTATCCGCTGTGGCTCACAATGAAGAGCGGCGGCAGCCAGCTCCACGGTTGCACTGGATACCTGAAATTCCAAAATCCGGTCTTTCATTCCATACTTTTCAAAATATGTTTTTACTCTTTCTATCGACATCTCTTTTTCCTCCTCCAACAATCCGGCCCAAAAAACTCTCCGCCGCTCCTGTTCTCTTCCATTTTATAACATATTCCAGCCTAAAAGAAAAGATGGAATATGACACATGCAAAAACAATTGCTATTTTTATGCAAAAGTAGTATTCTATGTATCAATAAGAACTGTCCCATCCTTATAGGCAGTTATGTATTGAAAATTATGTAAACGAGAGGTTTTTGATATGAGTGAAGCATTCCACATTATCAGTGACGGCTCCTGTGATCTTCCTATAGAGCTTGTACAGGAAAAAAATATTACAGTGGTTCCATTTTATGTTTCCTTTGATGATGAACATTATCTGAAAGAAAACGTAGAAATCGGTATCAGGGACTTTTACCAGCAGATGGTTGATAAAAAAGGAGTATATCCCAAATCTTCCATGCCCTCCGTCCATGATTATGAGGAGGCATTCCTGCCCTTTGCCAAATCAGGCATGCCTGTAATCTGTATTTGTATTACCACGAAGTTCAGCGGGTCCATGCAGTCGGCGTTAAATGCCCGTTCCATTGTGCAGGAAACGTATCCGGAAGCTGAGATTACCGTGATAGATGCAACCGTCAATACAGTCCTTCAGGGACAGTATGTGTTAGAGGCCGCAAAGCTTCGGGACAGCGGCGCCAGCTATCAGGATACGGTTACACGGCTGGAGGAAATCAAGAGCACCGGTAGAATTTTCTTTACAGTTGGAAACATGGAATATTTAAAACACGGCGGGCGTATCGGAAAGGTTGCTGCCATAGCGGGAAGCGTTCTGGATATCCGTCCTGTCATCACCTTAAAGCAGGGGGAAATCTTTCCTTCCGGCATGGACAGGGGCCGAAAGCGCACGACTCAAAAGGCCCTGGCACTTCTATTGGACTATCTGGAGGAAAGCCCTCTTGGAATCGAATCTTTCAGTTTGGCGGTTGGTTACGGATATGACCGTGAAGAAGCAGTTGCCTTCCGAGATCATGCACTGACCGTATTACAGGATAAGGGATATGACATAAAGGAAATTCCCCTTTATCAGATTGGCGCCACCATTGGCGTTCACACAGGACCTTATCCGTTAGGCTTTGGAATCATAGAAAAGGCATAGGAACAGGAATATTCATCATAAATATTCCTATGTTCTCTGCCATAACAGCATGCTGTCCTGAAAGGCAACAGTCAATTTCCCGTTGTCTTTCAGCCATGAAAGGTAGGAGCGCACCGTACTGCCCACTAACACATACTGCTCAAAATTCATGGCAAGTCCATATTCCTTAAATACCTTCTGTAAAACCCCTTCAAACTGCAAAGGCTCCCTGCAGATGGACAAAATCCTTTCTGCCACTTCCTTTACCTTATCCCGGTTATATCGTACAAGCTCTTTTACATCGACAGCCGCCTCTGCATGGGCAGGAACGAACATAGCTGCTTCCATCCCTTCCACCATATCCAGCGTTTCCAAATAGGCCCCTACATCATAAATGAAAGAAATCCCATACTTTTCCAAAGTCTCCCTGCTGCTGATACAGTCCGCAAGGAACACCACCCCGTCCGGGGTCCGAAATCCCTTCATGTCAAAAAAATGCCCCGGCAGTGGTATCACCTCAATCTCTTTGGGAAATCCAGCGTCTGAAAAATCCGTCACATCGCTTTCCTGCGCCATTAGAAACTTATGCCGCAAATCCTTACATGGATAACCACCATAAAGGAAAGACGGCTCCAACACTGGATATTTTGTAAACGCCGCCTCTATTCCGCCGGAATATATTTTACATCCCGTCTGCCCCTGCAGATAACGGTTTCCTCCAATGTGGTCTGCATTGGAATGAGTATTCAGGATGCCTTGCAGCCGCCAGCCGTTCTTTTCTAAAATCTGTCTGACCTTCCTGCCTGCATCCTTGTCATTTCCGCTGTCAATCAGATAGATATTTTCCCCATCTTCACAGCAGTAAATACCTATCTTCGCCGGACAATTTATATAATAGCATCTGTCACTGACCTGCACTAATTCATACATTTTGCTTCCTCCTTCATTTGTGCATTTACCAAATCCTATTATAGATTATGTA
>CAMWWJ010000331.1 GCA_947177925.1 uncultured Lachnospiraceae bacterium | reverse complement strand
ATGGACAGCTTTGTGGATGAAAGAGATCTTAAATTATTAGAAGATGACAAATATACATTTTTTGTGCTTCGCCATATTATTGGAGGAAAGTGTGAGTTGCTGTTGACCGACCATGAAAGGTTGATCATTTGCTTTACAAGTAAGCCATTTCCGATATGGATATGGACTCCAGATGATGCACCTAGAGAGGAAATGGAGAGGGCATATCAGATTGTAGCAGAACACTCCCTTTTAAACGGTGAATATCGCTTTAACCTTAAGTATGATCTGGCGAAGTTTTTTATTGAAAAAGCGGCTGTGGATGGTAAAACGCTGTCTGTTTCTATCAATATGTTTGCGTATGATTGTCAGAATCTTGTAGAGCCGACCAAGATAGCTGACGGTTCAATTCACCGGTGCAGTAGCGAAGATCTTGATGAATTGGTAGATTTTATGGATTTGTTTCATAAAGAAATAGGGATTGATCAAAAGGCTCGTGACGGTTATCGTATGGATGCAGAAGCATTTATCAATACAGGAAATATGTTCTTATGGAAGGATGAACAGGGGAATAATGTCGCAAGCTGTAAGTTTGCGCCTGATGGAAATATGGCATCTATCAATCTTGTGTTTACTCGTCCCGAGTTTCGCAGGAAACATTATGCTGAAAATCTGGTTTATCAGGTTACAAAACTTGCAATGGGTTCAGGATATGTTCCCATGCTTTATACAGATGCAGATTATACTGCGTCGAATGCTTGTTACGAGAAGATAGGATATGTTCTTAGAGGCAAACTGTGTACAATAGGCTAAACAAGAAAGACAAATCGGAATTGAACAAAATCGCTGCGCGATGGCCTGCCAAGGCTGTGGCGCAGTTTTGCTTTCTCCATAATTAAAAACAGTGGAAACCAAGTCCTAAGGGCATTTGCGAGGGAGATTGTGAACATTTAGCCAAATGTATTGACACATTCGCAGATATTATGTATAATTGCAATTATACATAACTTGAGTTATAAAATAGGAGGTATGAATATGCCAGCAAAGGCTAAGGTTACAAAAGAAATGATTATAGAAGCAGCTTTTGAAGTTGCAAGGGAAGAAGGAGCAGAAAATATTAATGCTCGCACGGTTTCAAAAAAACTTGGCTGTTCAACGCAACCTGTTCTATATCATTTTGAAAGAATTGAAGATGTCCGAATTGCAGCTCATAAAAAAGGAAGCGAATTTCATATTAACTATGTGACAAATTTAAGCGGCAACTATGAACGACCCATGTTAGAAATGGGAATGAGATATATTCAATTTGCCGTAGAAGAAAAAAATCTTTTTCGGTTTCTATTCCATTCAAATTACTATACAAGCGGCTGCATTTCTGATTGGCTCACGGAGGAAAATTTAGGTTCTGTATTTTCTGTTTTGAAGATACAGGCAAAGGTAGAAACTGAACAAGCATATAGTATATTTTCTCAAATTTTTTTGGTAACACATGGAATAGCCAGTCTGCTTGCAAATAATGCAATGATTTATGATGAGGCATATTGCATAAAAACACTGTCTAATGCCTATTTTGGAGCAATGTATCTAATGAAAGAAAGGAATTTATTATGAAAAACACACCACAGATAGGATTGAAGAAAACAATAGCAATGGTTTTTGGTATGACGGGATTATTTACTGCTTTGTATCTCATAACAGGAATAGTATTGCCACAACTACCTACCCTTTTGATATTTTGCATACTTGGCGGATTGTTTTTAATGCCTGTCTTGTGTAAATATCACCGAAAGCAAATTCGACAATAAATCTTCCTAAATCCGGTGCAATGTTTTCAAGCGACTTTAAGACATCCTCACCTCCTTTGCCATCAATGGCTTTTAGTTGTTCCATTCCACGATTAAATCTTGAGTTTTCCATTTGATATTACCTCCATTTGTGATTATAATAAGATCGTATTACTTAGAGTATAGTGTAAGTCAAGAACTTTTTAGGAATGATTTTGTGAGAATTGGAGAAATATCAAAAGTAACAAATGTCAGTGAATATACCCTGCGGTATGAGGGAGATATTACCATGCCGGAGCGTTTACAAATGTTAGAGAAACACAGACAGTATGTGCTTGCACAGCAGAAGAAATGGGAGGAATATCTGGAAAATCTGGACAGCAAGATTATATTTTATAAAGATTCTATTGAAAAGTCTGGTAGGGAAAGAAATATTTAAAATATACGGTAAATGCTGGTAAAATCATTGATGGAAACTCAAAGTTGACAATATGAAACCATAGATTGGTTGTACTTACCACTGTTTAAAAATAAAATCTTTGCAGGAGGTAGATAGTAATGACTTTAGGAGAAAAATTGAAATTATTATTAAAAGAAAACAATATGACACAAGAGGATTTAGCAGAAAAGCTAGATGTATCCCGGCAAGCTGTGGGAAAATGGGCAAATGATAAAGGAATGCCAGAAGTCGGAAAATTGCTACAAATTAGTGATATGTTCGGGGTATCAATGGATTACCTGCTGAAAGAAAATTATGATGAGGTCGTCTGTGATGAAAAGACTGTATCAAATAATGGGTATTATGTCAGTAAAGAAATGCTGGACGGATATTTGTTATATAATAAGCAAAATGTGAAGCAGATTACAGGCGGAATGTGTCTTTTTATATTGTCAAATGTATTTGAGAGTTTTGGATATCATAATACAATAATGTCTATATTATATTGGATTACGATGATAACAGGGATAGTTCTCATAATCTGGCATTTTTCTCAGACGAAACAATATCAAGAAATAAGGAAAGAACATCTTGTATTTGATGATAAGGTTTTTGAAGAATTTAGGAAACAGAGAGAGGATAGAAGAAAAGGATATGCGATTATGATTATTGCAGGGGTAGTTGTTCTTTTAGCAAGTTCTGAAATAGAACATCTTTTGTTGATTTACTTTGGATCGGTAGTCTGTAATGTTTTTGGGTGGATAATGGATACCATATGGTTACCTCTTATTATAGGGGCGGGGATGTCTATGCACATTGATAGTATTATTATCAAAAATACGCAACAAGTTCCTAAAAATAGTCAGAGTAAAAGGTATCGTTGGGTATATGGGGCAATACCAGATACAGTTATTGCAATACCAGTTACAGTTATTGCAATTTTAATCGGAGTAATAACAAATGCATGGAGTCCATATGCACCTATAATTATTTTGTTCTGCTATTTATTAGTTACAATGTGTAAATTGTTTATTTACACATTGGATGCGTTAGACAATTTGGCTCAAATTGAAATATATTCAGCAGAAAAGAATGAACTGCTAAAAGTGGTGAGTGATGAAAAAATGCTTTATCGGTACAATAAATGTTCTTTCGATAGTTCTTATTCAAAGGAGAATCAGGAAGAATTAGAAAAAGTTATAGAGGGGGTAAAGGAAGAGTATTACATAACTTCATATAAATATCATTTTTCGCATTCTGGAAGTAAAGACTTAGAAAAAAATATGACTATAAAAAGAGTATGGCGCCCTACAATACGAAACTCTA
>CAMWWJ010000330.1 GCA_947177925.1 uncultured Lachnospiraceae bacterium | reverse complement strand
TTTTCAAACCGCTTTATTTCTTTTTCTATTTTTTCTTTTACTTCTTTCGATGCCTTCAGCTTCTTCAACTGATTGCGGAACTGCTCCGCCTCCGAATCCGTATCCGCCTTTTCCCCAAGCTCACTTTTAATATAATTTAACTGCTCCCGCAGAATATAATTTTTCTGATTCTTTTCTACCTGCTCCCGTATTCCTGAAACAAGCTGTGTCTTGATTTTTGCTATTTCAATTTCCTGCTCCAACAGGGCTGCTAATGCCTCATACCGCTTTTCAAGAGAAAGCGCTTCCAGTATCTGCTGCTTCTGCTCATAAGAAAAAGGGGCATTCATGGCAATCTGATCCAGTGTTTTCCCCAGATCCCTCATATGCTCTAAATTATCCAGTATGCTCTTTCCGTTCTTTTTATAGTATGAGGAATATTCCTGAAACAATTCCTTCACCCTGCGAAGCATTGCTTCCTTCACCTGATGATCCGGGTAATCCTGTTCCGTCAGAGGTTCATACTCCGCTTCCAGATACGCCTCCTCTTCCGTAAATGCCTTTAATTCTCCTCTTGCCATTCCTTCTACCAATACTCTGACAATCTGTCCGGGCATTTTCATGACCTGTTTTACCTTAGCCATACAGCCTACATGATAAACCGATTCAAAGCTGCTTTCCTGTTCCTCCGAATCCTTCTGCGTCACCAAAAAAACCATCTGGTCATCTACCATCGCCTGCTCAATAGCAGCCTTGGATCTATCCCTGCTTAAATCAAAATGTATAATCATATCCGGAAAAATGGTAAGTCCTCTTAATGCCACCGCCGGCATCCTTTTCAGTTCTCCCATGACATATTTCACTCTCCTAATATCAAAGGGTGTCGTGGAATTCACAACACCCTCTTCTTTTGCTGTTATCTTGCTTTCTTCACCGGCTCTCTGTGAACAATCAACGGTTCACTTTCACCAAGTACTGTTTCCTTTGTAATCAGACAGCTCTCAATCGTTTCGTCAGACGGTATCTCATACATAATATCATTCATAATATTTTCCAATATAGAACGAAGGCCTCTTGCTCCCGTCTTTCTTTCCAATGCCTGCTTTGCTATAAGCTCTACCGCTTCCGGCTCAAAGGATAATTTCACATCATCCAGTTCAAAAAGCTTTTGATACTGCTTGATCAATGCGCTTTTGGGTTCTGTAAGAATACGTATCAATGCCTGCTCATCCAGTCCATCCAGAGAAACATTGATTGGCACACGTCCTACAAACTCGGGAATCAAGCCAAACTTCACCAGATCCTGAGGGGTTACTTCCTTAAATATCTCTCCTAAATCCCTGCTGGATTTTGTTGTAACATCTGCATTGAAACCAATAGACTTTTTATCCAGTCTGGTCTCGATGATTTTCTCAAGACCGTCAAAGGCACCGCTGCAGATAAACAGTATATTGGAAGTATCTATCTGCAATAATTCCTGATGAGGATGCTTTCTTCCTCCCTGAGGCGGTACGCTTGCCACCGTACCCTCAATAATTTTCAAAAGCGCCTGCTGCACTCCTTCACCAGAAACATCCCGGGTAATGGACACATTTTCACCTTTTTTTGTAATCTTATCAATTTCATCAATGTAAATAATACCATGTTCAGCCCGTTCAATATCGTAATCCGCTGCCTGAATCAGCTTTAAAAGAATATTCTCCACATCCTCGCCTACATATCCAGCCTCTGTTAAAGTGGTGGCATCCGCAATAGCAAAGGGAACATTGATAATCTTTGCCAACGTCTGTGCCAGAAATGTCTTTCCGCAGCCAGTTGGCCCTATCATGATGATATTGCTCTTTTGAAGCTCAACATCCAGATCCCTTGGAGCTGTCACTCTTTTATAATGATTGTATACGGCTACTGCTAATACCTTTTTTGCAGCCTCCTGACCGATTACATAATCATCTAAAAATTCCTTTATCTCTATCGGCTTTAAAAGATTGATATCCAATTCATCACAGATTTCATCGTCCTCGTACTCTTCTTCAATAATATCAGAACAAAGCTCTACACATTCATCACAAATGTAGACGCCTACCGGTCCTGCAATCAGCTTCCGGACCTGATCCTGTGTCTTATTGCAGAAGGAACATCTTATCTTATCATCTGCATTCTTTCCTGCCATTTTTCACTCCTTCGAATTTCTAATCCTTACTTTTCTTCTTTGTCCACACGCTTCTCGATTACTACATCAATCAATCCGTATGCTTTTGCTTCCTCAGCAGACTTCCAGTTATCTCTTTCCGTATCTGCTGCAATCACCTCATAATCCTGTCCGGTATTGGCTGCCAGAATCTTATTTAACTTTTCCTTCGTATATAAAATATGCTTTGCTGCAATTTCAATTTCCGTTGCCTGTCCCTGCGCGCCGCCAAGTGGCTGGTGAATCATGATCTCAGCATTTGGCAGAGCCATTCTTTTTCCTTTTGTGCCCCCGGCCAGCAGAAACGCACCCATGCTTGCCGCCATGCCGATACAGATCGTGGAAACATCACATTTAATATACTGCATGGTATCATAAATTGCCATTCCTGCAGTCACGGAACCGCCCGGGCTGTTAATATAGAACTGAATGTCTTTACTGGTATCCTCTGATTCCAAATATAACATTTGCGCTACAATCAGACTTGCTGTTACTTCATTTACTTCTTCTCCAAGAAAAATGATTCTTTCTTTTAAAAGTCTGGAATAAATGTCGTAGGATCTTTCTCCACGGCTTGTTTGCTCAACGACTACTGGTACTAAACTCATATACAAATCCTCCTGACATATTTTAGTAGGTTAACAGTCTCTTACTATTTTTCTTTTGCGTGCTCTACAACAAACTCTGCTGCTTTGGCAACTGCTAAATCCTTCATGATTTCTTTTTTGCCATGTTCTCCTACAGTTTCCTTTACCTTGTCAGCTTCCATCTGGTACATGGATGCCATTCTTTCGATTTCCTTGTCAAAATCCTCTTCTGTTGCTTCGATATTTTCTGCTTTCACAACCGCTTCCAGTACAAGACGGGATTTGATTCTCGCTTCTGCCTGCGGCTTTACCTGTTCCATCATCTTTTCAGGTGTGAGACCTGTAAACTGAAAGTACTGTTCAAGAGATAATCCCTGCATCTGAATACGCTGTGCAAATTCATCCACCATTTGTCTCTGAGTGGTAGATACCATGGCATCCGGAATCTCCATTTTGGAATCCTCTACGATTGCCTCGATTACTTTGGATTCTTTTGCACTTTTTGCTTCTTCTTCTTTTTTCTCTGTTAATTTCTTTTGAACATCTTCTTTGTATTCTGCTAACGTATCGAATTCGGAAACCTCTGCTGCAAATTCATCATCTAATTCCGGCAGCTCCTTTTCTTTGATTTCCTTAACGGTTACTTTAAATACAGCCGGTTTTCCAGCCAGCTCTTCTGCATGGTAATCCTCCGGGAAGGTAACATTTACTTCTATTTCTTCCTCCAGCTTTGCTCCTACTACCTGCTCTTCAAAGCCCGGAATAAATGCGCCGGAAC
>CAMWWJ010000329.1 GCA_947177925.1 uncultured Lachnospiraceae bacterium | reverse complement strand
GTGTATTCCTTTGAAGGAAGTGGGTTATGCGGTTATGCAGCGCAATTATGATTCGGTATCCATTGAATGCTGTTTTGTAGATGAAAATGGAAAATTTACCGATGCAACCTACAAGAAACTGGTGGAAATGCTGGCATGGCTGGTAACCAACTATGATTTAAAACCGGCAGATATTATGCGCCATTATGATGAGGGTGGAAAATTGTGTCCGAAATATTATGTGGAGCATGAGAATGAGTGGAACGGGCTCATAGAAGATGTGGCTGCATATATTGAAAAATTTGGAGTTTTGGAGGAAAGTGTTGTAGAATAATTGTGGAATAAATATAGGATATGGATTATAATGGTAATGTGACTACATTATGGAAATACAATCAGGATTCCCATAGGGTACATGAGATGAAAACAAAACTGGAAAGCAGGATAAGGAATGGCTAACTGGTATGTGGCAGCAAAAAAGGCAGATTTTAATCAAATCGGAGAAAAATTCGGCATTAGTCCCGTACTTGCCAGAATCATAAGAAACCGGGATATCATTACAGAAGAAGAAATAGAAGTATTTTTACATGGCACCATAAAAGATTTGTATTCTCCTTTTTTATTAAAGGATATGGACAAGGCGGTGGAAATCGTCCGGGAAAAAATAAATAATGGAAAGAAGCTTCGGATTATCGGGGATTATGATATTGACGGAGTCTGTTCCGCCTACATTCTGGAAAAGGGGCTGAAGGAGTCCGGAGCTTTAGTGGATACTGTGATTCCCCACCGGATCAAGGACGGATACGGATTAAATGATGAACTGATAAAGGAAGCAAAGGCGGCAGGGGTGGACACGATTATTACCTGCGATAACGGCATTGCAGCTATGGAACAGATTGCCCTTGGTAAAGAGCTTGGCATGACAATTGTGGTTACAGATCATCATGAAGTGCCCTATGAAGAAGATGGTGGAGAAAAGAAATATCTTTTGCCAGAAGCGGATGCAGTCATTGATCCAAAGCAGGAGAACTGTTCCTATCCCTATAAAGGAATTTGCGGTGCAGTAGTGGCTTATAAATTCATACAGGCTTTTTATGGCTTAAAGGCATTGGATTTTACGGAGGGAGGCCAGCGGATGCAGACTCTGCGTGAGCTGTTTTGCTTTGCTGCTTTTGCCACTATCGGGGATGTTATGGAGCTTACGGGCGAAAACCGCATTCTTGTAAAGTATGGGCTTCTTTTCATGGAAAAAACAGAAAATCCGGGCCTGAAAGCATTGATTCTGGCAAACGGTCTTGCCGGAAGCAGACTGACTCCTTATCATGTTGGATTTGTGCTGGGTCCATGTGTCAATGCCACCGGACGTCTGGATACGGCAGAAAGGGCGCTGCAGCTTTTTAGAACGGAAAATGAAAGAGAAGCGGCGCAGATTGCGGGAGATTTGAAGGCATTAAATGACAGCCGGAAGGATCTGACTGCAATAGGAGTGCAGAAGGCAGTGGAGCAGGTAGAGCATACAGATTTGAAAGAAGATTCTGTCTTAGTTGTATATCTGCCGGAATGTCATGAAAGCCTGGCCGGAATCATTGCCGGAAGACTTAGGGAAAAGTATGGGAAACCTGTATTTGTGCTTACAAAGGGAGAAGAAGAGGTAAAAGGCTCCGGCAGGAGCATTGAGGCATTCCATATGTATGACAATATGACAAAGGTGAAGGATCTGTTTTTGAAATACGGAGGACACAAGCTGGCGGCAGGCCTGTCCATGAAAGAAGAGCGGATAGAAGAGTTTCGAAAGAGAATCAATCAGGTCAGTTGTCTGACGGAAAAGGATTTTGAAGAAACCGTACACATTGATGTGCCTATGCCCATTGCTTATGGCACCATGGAGTTTGTAAAGGAGCTGGAAAAGCTGGAGCCTTATGGAGTCGGCAATAAAAAGCCGTTGTTTGCCGAAAAAAATATCTCCTTTTTAAAAGGCAGGCTTTTGGGAAAAGATGGAAATGTATTAAAGTGCCTGTTGGAAGACGAAAGAGGCTATCGGATCGAGGCAGTTTATTTTGGTGATACGAAAAAACTGCTTGAAGATTTTGAAGAACGGTTTGGGAGCGGTCAGGTGGAATTATTTTTGAAGAGGCAGAAAAACCAGATAAAAGCAACGATTGCCTATTATCCTGATATCAATGAGTTCAGAGGACAAAAAAGCCTGCAGTTAGTTATTACAAATTACTGCTTTTAGCAGGTATGGCTGATACACGAATAGGAATCATGAAAAGGAAAGGAAGTGGAAGAATGATCTTGACTGTTACATTAAATCCGGCTGTTGATAAAACCTGTCGGGTGACCAGACTGGTAAAGGGACAGGTGAACCGGATGATAGAATGCAAAAATCTGGCGGGGGGAAAAGGAATCAACGTGACAAAGGTGCTGCGGCATTATAAGGAGGAGGTAAATGCCACCGGTTTTTTAGGAGGCTATAACGGCATGTTTATTTCCGATGAATTAGAACAGATGGGAGCAAAAAGCGCCTTTACAAAAACGGCAAGGGAGACAAGGACAAATATTAATATTATTTCCGAAGACGGCTATGTAACAGAAGTATTAGAACCAGGGCCGGAAATTTCCGAACAGGAACGGATTAATTTTTTGGATCAGTTTTATGCGTTGGTAAATGAAAGCGAAATTATCGTTATTTCGGGAAGCATGGCGCCGGGGCTTGAAGAGGATTACTATGCAAAGATGATAGAAATCTGTCATCAGGCAGGAAAAAAGGTATTGGTTGATAGCAGCGGAGAACCGTTAAAAAGGGCTATTGAGGCAAAGCCCTATCTGATAAAACCCAACAGGCGTGAGTTGGAATATGTGGCGGGAAAAAAGCTGGACAGTGAAGAGGAAGTGCTTGAAACAGCAAAGGAATTAAAGAATAAGGGAATTGAAATCGTTGTAGTGACAATGGGCTCTAAAGGGCTTATCTGTGTGTCAGGGGAGCATATATACCGGGTAGTGCCGCCCAAGGTAAAGACATTAAATACAGTTGGGAGCGGGGATTGTGTCATAGCAGTCCTGACCATAGGCATAAAAAATAATGAGCCTTTCGAAGAGGTATTAAAGAAAGCGGTAGCGCTGTCTGCCGCCAATGTGACAACCTTGGAGAATGGGCAGATTCCTACGGAAAAAGTAAGGGAAATCTATAAAGAGGTAGAAGTGTTTAAGCTTTCTTAACTTTTCTTATATTTTTTTTAGAAAAAGAACACATTTTTATCACATTTTTCCTTTATAGTAATAAACAAGATAGTTGAACCACAACTCACTATCTCCCCCCTCATAAGAATTCAACAGAGAGGCCTTCGGCATTGCCGGAGGTCTCTTTGTGTGAAAAGGTATGAAAATATTAGAATTGTTAGAATTGAAAAAAAATAAAACAACGAATTTTAGGTTTTCTTAATTTTTATCATATATTTTTAATAAATTGAACACATTTTGGACACATTTTCAGCTTATAGTAATAAGCAAGATAGTTGAACCACAACTCACTATCTCCCCCCCTCATAAGAATTCAAC
>CAMWWJ010000328.1 GCA_947177925.1 uncultured Lachnospiraceae bacterium | reverse complement strand
GGCCATACCCGGGCTCGGGGACGCAGCGGGAAGCATCATCAAGGGAGCCGGGCTCATTGCCAAGTGCGAGAAGGCGGCAAAGGTGGGGAAGGCAGTGAGCACCACCTGCCGGATGATAGGGGCAGTGGCCCAGACCGGTGTGAACGCGATCAACTTTGACCGGGCATTCCAGAGCGTAAGGAAGGAATACCGGGAGACAGGGCATGTGTCGTTCCTGAACGGGGCGAATGCTGTCCTGAGTGGGCTTGGAGTCGTGGGTGGGATTGCCCAGAGCGTGAGCAGCATCCAGAACTTCGATAAGATGATGAGCAGCCTAAGCAGCAAGCCAAGACTAAGCAACGGATCAGGCCAGCAGTATGCCAATATCGCAGACGGGGTATGCTTCGTAGCGGGGACAGAGGTAAAGACAGAAGAGGGCAGGAAAGCCATCGAAGAGATCGAAGCCGGGGACCGGGTATATGCAAGGAATACGGAAACAGGAGAAGAAGGATATAAGGAAGTAGTCCGTGTATTCCGGAAAGAGACGAAAGAGCTGATCCACCTATGGATAGGAAATACGAAGATTGATACCACCCCGAACCATCCATTCTGGATAGAGGGATATGGATTCAGGGAAGCAGGGGAGCTGCAGGAAGGCGATAAGGTGCTGGCTGCGGACGGGGAAGTGTTAACCGTTGCCCGTGTGGAACTGGAGATGCTGGAAGAGCCGGTCAGAGTGTATAACTTTGAAGTGGCGGACTGGCATACATATTATGTATCGGAAGAGGAAGTGTTGGTGCATAATACTTGTACGGCTGGGAAGAGTGGTAGTAATACTATTAAAACAATTGAAGGTACAAGTTATGACATAAATAAAATGAAGAGAACGCAGCCATATACATTTCAAAATACTGTTGAAAAATATAAAAATCAAATTATAACAGAAGGACCTAATTCTGTAAAACCAATTCCAGTAAGAGTTCATAATGGAGAGGCATTAATTGTTGATGGTCATCATAGATTTGAAGCATTTCGGCAATTAGGATATGATAGAGTACCTATTAAGTATGTACATAAGTCCCAGCTCGGAAAAACTTTAGAAGATGGTACTTATATAAGAACTCTTCAGGAATTATTGGATGGTAGGCTGACAAACTAAAATTATGTTAAGAGGGTTGATATTTATGGAAGAAAAATTAAAGATAATTATAAATGAATACATAGAAAGTGTTAATGATGTATGTATCAATTTATTAAAAGGACTAAATTTAAAATCAAAGGAGGAATTTTGGAAATACAAGGAAACACATTGGGGAACAGAATTTGAAGTAAATGGTATTAAATATATACTTCATGGAAAAGGTTGCATTGCTACTAATGATGAAATGTTTATAGACTGGGATTTTGGTTATGGAAGCAGATGGTGTGGAATTAATCCATGGATTTTAGCAAGTATGCTGGAGCGTAATAAAGATGCTCATGTTGAATATTATGATAGTAACCGGATTGAAGAAGAATGTGAACAAGCTGTTTTAAATGGTGAGATGTATCAAAAATATGATTTATATTATTTTTCGATACCAATTAGTGAAACGTTTGAACCAAGTTTTCCAAAGGAGTTTGATACATTAATTATAGAGCATTTTGATTCTAAATGGATAATTCCAAGAAATAAAGTGATTGATAGATTTATACGAAAAAGCAGAAGAGTATACAATCACATTGAAAAAAGTCTTAATAAGTATACTCTAAGATTTATACATGAAGGAAAGGAAATCTATTCTATCCCATATGACGATATTGGATATCCGGAAAATGCTGTAAGAATTATGAACGATATTTTGATAAACGTAAGTAAGGAAACTAAATAATTTATTGCTTTTGAGGAGGCTGTTTGGAAAAATATAAGCAGTAAGAGGTTTAGTCTAGAGTGGTAAAGAAACAGTATCATTATGGAGCAAAATAAAAAATAAGTTTTCCAATAAGACAACAGAACCAATAGGTCCAGATTTTATTCCATATGGAAAATCAGTACAAGAAGGAGCTGATCCAAATTCACTAATACCCACAAAGGATTTGAGCGCATTAGATAGTAAAAGAATGCTAAATGCAGTAAAATATGGTGGTGACAAGCCAATTATAGTTGACAATCGAGGTAATGTATTGGATGGTCATCACAGATTGAAATATGCAATAAAAAAATAAAGCAGTTGATGTGTCTATTGGTTATTAGGGAGAAATTTAAATGAAAGTAAGTATGTGGAAAAATTTGCAGAAAATATATGTTTTCTTACGTTTTGATATAAAAGATAAAAATAATTCTCATGTTATTGATATTATTATCAATGTTATAAATAATAATATTAGCAATGAAAAAATGTGCAGAATGATATTTTATATAATGCCAAAATGGAAACGGCAATTAATGGATGAAGAAGGTGAAGGACAAGAATTGATATTCAACATACAAATAAAACAGTTTATTATCAGGGCATTAGAACTTATGAAAACGAACATACTAATTCAAGAGTATGAAATTGCATATGATATAGCGGATATGTTGCAAGGGCTGCCTGAAATTGTTATTGCTAATAATAAAAAGGGACTGAAAAAGTATTGGAAAATCTATGTGAAGCCTTTTCAAAAAAAATGGAGGTGTAAGACCTTTAATGAGTGGAAGGATTTTGTTGTTTAAGAGATATTTCTAAAAAAGTTCATTATTTAATTAGCCTGCTAATATAGAGAAAATGTGAGAAATAGATTTTTAAAAATTGTCGTAAAATGATTAAAATAGATGTTTTAGCGGTACTTTCTACTTTGTAAAGAGAATTAGAGACGGTGAAGGACAAAAACGGCACCATCCGCCGCACCTATGACGAGCTGGACCGTGTCAGGACCTATACCGACTGCAAAAACAACACCATCACCAAAGAGCATACAGAATTTCAAGAGTATGTGGAATGGGATGATTATATAAAAGGAAAGTATGGTGAAGATAATGTCAGATGGAATTTTAATTCTATTGAGGATATTATAAAAGACCCCATTAGGTTAAAAGGATATATAGTTGATGAATTGGAAAAAGTTCTTGGGAGCGAATGGACAAGAGATGTATATGGAAGTGCTGGAGGCGGATGGAAATTCCTAAAGGGCGGTATGTCGATATTTTATCATTTAGGTGGTGGCTCATATTATGGAATATCAACAGCTACTACTGGAAAAATCAAAGTGGTTAATCCTCATACTTATATATCGCTTCCGGGAGATAAGGCAACTATAATTTGTGAAAAAGGTGATGAGTTAAATGCTTTCAATAGAAAAACGTTATGAACTTTTTAAAAATACATTAGAGGAGTGCGGAACGGATATTCTTTTAGAAAGTGAAGAGATTATTGAATATAAATTGTTTGAGGAATTTGCTGTAGATGCTGTTAGTTTTTTACATGAAAATATGTTGGATGTATTTTTAGATGAAGGAATGATTGATGATGAGATATATAAGAAATGTAAAGAATTAAGAAATTTTTATTTGTCTATGCAATTGAATTCTTTATTATTAAATGCCCGAGAAGTGAAA
>CAMWWJ010000327.1 GCA_947177925.1 uncultured Lachnospiraceae bacterium | reverse complement strand
ACCCCTCAAGATTGAGGGGCAGGGGAGTTGAATAGGCGAAGCCTATTTTTTATGCAATTTTATAAAAAGGGTAACAAGGAAGGGGTACAAACATTGTATGCTAATCGCACAATGAGGATGAACTTATAAAAAAGGGAAAGGATTCCTTATATTTTGGGCATTTTTTGAAAGTTGTTTATAGTACACCCTGCCAGAACAGGAGTCCATAGATAAAACTGCGGAAGATCAAGCATACAATTAGATTGTGATTTCGACATCCCTATGATATACTAAAAACTGTAGATGAAATTAATCGTAAGTGAAAATGCAGTGAGGACATTATGTGACAGATGCGAGAACAAAGATTAATTATAAACCTTTGTGGAAACTTTTGATTGATAGAAATATGTCTAGGACAGAGCTAAGGGAAAAAACATCCATTTCGAGGAGTACAATGGTTAAAATGGCAAACAATGAATATGTTGCAATGGATGTGTTGGTATGAATTTGTACGGCACTAAATTGTGGAATGGGTGATATTGTTGAGATTGAAAGAACACAGGATGGAGAATAACTATGCGATTATCAGATGTTTTGTCAAAACATCCTAGTAACGAATACAAACAAATAAATGGATTTCTGCAACATAAGAAAGGTATCGCTGGACAAAAAGTAGATATATCGGTAGGTAGCATTGCAATTAATTTTTTTTGTAAAAATTGTGACGATTTGCGTACATTTTACTCGAAACCAAGTTTATCATGCATTTTTGTGAATAAAAATGTTGTGAGTATAGATTGTGTATTAACTTGTGGCTGTGGAGCTTCTGTGCCAGCGTGGTTTTTAGTAGAGAGTGATAATGACATAACTGGACCGGCACCAGAAGTCAGGATTATGAAGAAAAATGCTCGATTATCTGAGCATGTAGCCAATACGTCACGGTATGGCGAATATTCCAGACTCCTTGATAAGGCGGAACAGGCATATAATGAAGGTCTTGGAGCAGGAGCTATTGTATACTTGCGGAAGGTGTTTGAAAAAATAACAGTTCAAACAGCTAATGCAATGCAGATAGAATATAATCAACATGAAGGTGGTAATCCAAAGAATTTTAAAGATTTATTGATTAAAGTTGATAAACAGTGTTCAATTATTCCGGTGGAGTTTTCTGCTAATGGGTATAGGTTGTTTCAAGAATTAAGCAATGTCGTTCATGGTGAATATGATGAAAATTTAGGCCTCAGTAAATTTGGCCCGCTGTATCGTCTTGTTATAGGAATATTGGATAACGTAAAAAATCATGAGGAACTTCTTGCAGCTATGGTGGCTCTTGGATGGAATGATGTAAATGATAATTCGAATAATGAATAAAGGAGAAATTTGAAATGGCAGAATTAGAAAACAGCAAAGACCTGATTAGCGTATTGTGGAGTGGAGCGGATATTCTTCGTTCTAAAATGGATGCGAATGAGTACAAAGACTATTTGTTAGGAATTGTCTTTTACAAATATCTTTCGGATTCGTTTTTGATTAAAGTGTATGATTTAATTTATGATGAAAAGCCGGAAACTCTTAAGATTGCATTAGAAGCATACAAAGAAGCTTTAGAAGACGAAAGTGCAGAGGAACTGAAAGAAGAGATTAAATCTACTTGCCACTATGTGATAGAACCTGAACTTACATACACGAATTTTGCAGAGTTAGCAAGAAATAATGCGTTTAATAGAGAAAAGTTACAGAAAGCTTTTAATAATATAGAACAGAGCGATCCACTTTTTGCAGATTTATTTACAGATATTGATTTGTATTCTAATCGACTGGGTACTGGTGACCAAAAGCAAAGTGATACTATCTCCAATCTTATCAAGGAAATAGATAAGGCAGATTTATTAAATTCAGATGCTGATGTGTTAGGAAATGCATATGAGTATTTGATTGGGCAGTTCGCATCTGAAACCGGAAAAAAAGCAGGTGAATTCTACACGCCACAGGCAGTATCTAAAATTTTGACAAAAATTGCGATTGCCGGACAGGAAAATAAAAGAGGATTGTCTGTATATGATCCTTGTATGGGGTCTGGTTCGTTGCTGTTAAATGCGAAAAAGTATGCAGCGGAACCAAGTTATATAAAATATTATGGGCAGGAATTGATGACATCTACTTATAATTTGGCAAGAATGAATATGTTCCTGCATGGGATTGTGCCAGAAAATCAGAAGCTTCGCAATGGCGATACCCTTGATGGGGATTGGCCTACTGGCGAAGAGACAGATTTTAACATGGTACTTATGAATCCTCCATATTCTGCAAATTGGAGTGCGGCAGCAGGATTCTTGCAGGACGAACGATTCAGCGATTATGGAGTGTTGGCACCAAAATCAAAAGCTGATTATGCCTTCTTGTTGCATGGTTTATACCATTTAAAGAATAATGGCACTATGGCTATTGTATTACCTCACGGAGTTTTATTTAGAGGAGCAGCTGAAGGTAAAATAAGAGAAAAACTTCTTCGCTCAGGCAACATTTATGCAGTAATTGGTTTGCCGGCAAATTTGTTCTACAATACATCAATTCCCACATGCATTTTAGTATTGAAAAAACATAGA
The DNA here is from genome assembly GCA_947177925.1 of uncultured Lachnospiraceae bacterium. Classification (GTDB taxonomy): domain Bacteria; phylum Bacillota; class Clostridia; order Lachnospirales; family Lachnospiraceae; genus RGIG3040. The sequence goes on along the minus strand of CAMWWJ010000327.1, from coordinate 977 downwards.
GATGGAAGAGATGTATTGTTTATAGATGCTTCTGGAAAATTCGATAAGGGTAAGAAGCAAAATGAAATGACAGATGAACATATTGATTCTGTAATTAATTTGTATAACAGAAGAGAGACTGTTGAAAAAGAGTCTTATCTTGCAAGCTTTGAAGATATCGAAAAGAATGATTTTAATCTTAATATTCCTCGGTATGTAGATAATTTTGAAGAGGAAGAGGAGATTGATTTAAAAGTAGTATTGTCTGATATGAAGCAAATTGATGAAGAGATTGGAAAGGTTCAAGGAGAGTTTGTGTCTCTGCTTAAAGATTTGACATCTTCAGATGAAACCTTAATGTTATCAATAAATAACTTGATAGGAATGATTGAGGGGGGAATAGTATGAATAAGCCAAAGATTAGATTTAATGGTTATACTGATGATTGGGAACAGCGTAAGCTCTCAGAGGTAGCAACAATGCACGCAAGAATTGGATGGCAAAATCTACGAACATCTGAGTTCTTGGATAGTGGAGACTATATGCTTATTACCGGAACAGACTTTGACGATGGTGCAATCAATTATTCTACTTGTCACTTTGTAGAACGAGAACGATATGAGCAGGATAAGCACATTCAAATTAAGAATGGAAGTATTCTGATTACAAAGGACGGAACACTCGGAAAAGTAGCTTATGTTCAAGGTTTATCAATGCCTGCGACCCTTAATGCGGGGATATTTAATGTAGAAATTAAAGACGAAACAGAGGTAGATAATAAGTACCTTTTCCAATATCTAAAAGCGCCGTTCTTAATGGATTATGTTGATAAAAAAGCGACTGGTGGAACGATAAAACACCTCAACCAAAATATACTTGTTGACTTCCCAGTTTTAATGCCTTCCAAAGCAGAACAAGAAGAAATAGGTGTATATTTTGAACGCCTCGACCACCTCATCACCCTTCACCAGCGTAAGTGTGAAGAAACAAAAAAATTG
>CAMWWJ010000326.1 GCA_947177925.1 uncultured Lachnospiraceae bacterium | reverse complement strand
TTAAATAGAAGAATCGTAAATGATCAACCTTTTAAATAAATAACAGCTATTAAGACAATATCTTAAGAATTCTCTGCTACAATAAATTCTATAGCACATTATTTATATTACTAAAATCGGGAGAATGACTGGATTATGAGAATTCTATTAGTGGAAGACGATGAAAAATTGTTACAGCTTCTTGCTTTTCAATTGAAACAGGAAGGCTATCAGGTAGACTGCTGTAGTAATGGCGGAGATGCCATGTATTATATTTCCCAAAATGCCCATGACATTATTCTGCTTGACCGGATGCTTCCGGAAATGGACGGGCTTACAATCTTGAAAAAGACAAGGGAATCGGGAATTACCATTCCTGTTATCATGCTTACCGCTTTAGGACAGCTTCAGGATAAAATCGACGGGTTAGATACCGGAGCTGATGATTATCTGGTAAAACCCTTTGCCTTTGAGGAGCTTTTGGCAAGAATCCGATGCATAAAACGAAGGCCTAGAAAATGGGAAGGGAACCAGGTATCTGCTTTTGGTGATATTTCTCTTTCCATAGAAGAAAAAATTTTGACAGGTCCCAAAGACTCCTGCACTCTTTCTAAAAGGGAATGCGATTTGTTAGAAGTATTTTTGGCAAACAAAAATCAGACAATGCCCCGTATGGTTCTTTTATCCAAAGTCTGGGGACCGGATGCGGAAGTGGAAGAGGGAAATCTGGATAATTATATCCACTTTCTGCGCCGCCGTTTAAAGTCCGTAGGAAGTTTGCTTACACTGACTACTGTACGTGGGGTAGGATATAAATTAACGGAATGAAACCAATATAAAATCGAATAACCTTTGAGGGACTATTATGTTTAAAAAAGTACATCTTCGGCTGACCCTGCTTTGTACCGGAATCACGAGCATAATTTTAATATGCATGACATTTTTTTACTTATTGGTAGCAGAGACTAACCTAAAAAACAACTATTATCATTCATTTGAAAACGATGTTCAAAACATTATTTATAATCTGGAAAAGCAGACTGTTATTTCTTATGAATGGCTTTCCAAACTGGAAGCCAGCGGCAAATATACCATTTTTTTAGAAGATAACGATCAGCCTATTCTTTATGGAAATATTGTAAAAAATGAAAAAAGAGAGGAACTTCTTTCTAATATAAAAAAAGAATATGAGTCTTTGTTTGAAGTGGAAATTATAGATATATCTTCTTTGCTGTCCTTTCACCAGGAATTCACCTATGTGGGAACAGATGATTTTTTTGCCATCAACAGACAGGAATATCATGTATCCTACGGAAAAATCCCAAAGGAACATGGCGATATAAAAGTATATATTCTTTGTTCCCTGACAAATTTATACAGACAAATCTATATACAGAGAGCTTTATTTGCTTTTATCAATCTTATCGCACTGGCAGTGTTGTTTTTCTTTTCCTGGCATTTTACCAAAAGACTTTTAAGACCCATTGAAGAAAACCAAAAAAAGCAGGTTCAGTTTATTGCTGCTGCCTCTCATGAGCTTCGGACACCTTTAACTGTCATATTGTCTTCTGTTTCTGCTTTAAAGAAACTTCCCGGGGAAGATGCAAAACAGGCGGCAGTTTCAAATCCTCCTCCAGAAGAAGATTCTTTGAATGAAAAAAATTTCTATCAGATTATCGAAGGAGAGGCAAACCGCATGGCAAGACTGGTAAACGATATGCTTCTTTTGGCAAACGGAGACAATCAGACCTATTCCCTTCAATTAAAGGAAACGGAAGCGGATACCTTGTTATTAAACTGTTATGAAGCTTTTGAAATGATGGCAAAAGAAAAGAAAATCGCCTTATCCATCCTGCTGCCGGATGCCCAGATGCCGCTATGCAAATGCGACCCGCAACGGATTGCCCAGGTACTTGCCATATTAGTCCATAATGCACTAAGCTACACGGAAATAAAATATGATGTGACTGGACAGGGCAAAGTATCACTAAAGGGCGAATATAGAGACAATCATCACTATTTTTATGTTTCAGATAACGGAATCGGCATTCCCGATGAGGAAAAGAAACACATTTTTGAACGTTTTTACCGGGTAGATGCTTCCAGAAGTAAAAAAGACCATTTTGGACTGGGGCTTTGTATCGCTTTGGAAATTGTAAAGGAACATCATGGGACTATCCGGGTTTTAGACACAGAAGGAGGGGGAAGCACTTTTGTTGTGAAGCTATGAAAAAACATTTTTAAAAGCCTGAAAGGTCTTTTCCATTCCCTGCTCAAAGGAAGTATATTCAAAACCAAGCTCCCTTTCAAGCCTGCTTCCGTCATAAAGCTCTGTCTCTTCTTTTATCAGTGGAAAGGGCAGTGGGATATTTTGTTCCATTGCCTGATTCGTGGTTATTTCCTGCAATGTAAAAGGCCTGTCCGACACCTTTTTCAACACTTCAAAAAAACGATCATAATCAATGATCTCATCCCCGCAGACATTAAATGCCTGATTGTATGTTTTTTCACTACCAATTGCAGTTAAAATTGCTCTTGCCACATCTTTTACATAGGCAAATTGAAATTGTCCGTCCGCATCTACAGGATAAGGCAGAGGCTGTCCTTTTATGACCCATTGAATAAACATGGATTCCCTTGGAGCATAATTAAAGGGACCGTAAATGATTCCGGGACGGATACTGGTATACGCAATGCCAAGACCTTTACACACATCCCTGGTTTCCTTTTCCAAAAGCATTTTATTATACATATATTCACCAGCCTCACCCGGATAACATACATCCAAAAGCTCTGTGGATTCATCCTTTAATCCGTCTATATTTCTTTTGTATACATCACAAGTACTCACATAGATGTACTGTTTTATCTTTCCCGGAATATTTTTAAGAAGGTTATCCACATCTTTTGGTAAATAAGCACAGAAATCCACAACTGCGTCATATTCCTGAGGAGGCAGCTTTTTTAATTCATCAATATCATGCCTGTCTAAATGGTATTCTGTGACAGAAGGCATATTCATAGTATAAGTGCCTCTGTTGATTAAGAATAATTCATGATTTTCTCTGGATGCCACTATAGTGAATACTCTTCCTAAAAAGTAGGTGCCGCCGATTACTAAGATTTTCATATGCTTTCTCCAATAAAATAGTGTAATATTTATGTTTTATTCTTATATATTACGTATTTTTTTATTCCTTTGTCAACAGACAGTTTTTATAATTCTTCCATCCTTTCATATTTTTTACATTTGTTTATCTATAAAATTTTGTCAGGATAAAAAGAGTGGTTGATTTCTCAACCACTCTAGTGTATAATCTAATCAGAAAGGCAATCGGATATGACTCCGATTCGCCCTCAGTAAAATTTAAATACAAAAAGAAATAGCATCTAAATTTTCTTAGGGTTTGGGATGCTATTTCTTTTTGTTATTATGATTGTCTATGTATGACAGAGCCGCAAAAATTACTAACAATAGAGTAAGCACTTCTAATGTATTCATAGGGCATCACCCTCCTTCTAAACTAGAGGGCATCTAACAATCGGAAAGCCACATCCACCTTCTTTTTAATTATACATTCTGATTATAT
>CAMWWJ010000325.1 GCA_947177925.1 uncultured Lachnospiraceae bacterium | reverse complement strand
GACAAATATAAAATATCTTTTGCCAATAAATTGATGCTTCGAGTATTGTTTATCCGTTATTTAATCGACCGCGGCGTGAATATCGGATATAAGGGGCTTGACAGTGATGTGAAAAAGTCACAGGAAGCCTTTCTGGACATTATGCGGAACAAAGACGAGTTTTTTGATTTGATCAGACATTTAAAAGAAAGCTTTAACGGGAATCTGTTTGAAATGGATGAACAGAAAGAAAAGAGCGAAATAACTCAGGACGCTCTTTCAATGTTACATGATTTTATAACAGCCAAAGAGGATCTGCAGTCAGGGCAGTTTTGCCTGTTCCCTTTTTATGATTTTAACATCATTCCAATTGAATTAATCAGTAATATATATGAGATATTGTTAGGGAAAGAAAAGCAGGATAAAGACAAGGCATTTTATACACCTGAATATCTGGCCGATTACATTGTGAACCGTACAGTAGGGAAATATCTTGTTCATGAGAAGGAGTGCAAAGTGCTGGATCCTTCCTGCGGGTCGGGTATTTTTTTGGTTAAATCCCTCCAAAAGATATTAGAAAGCAATGCAGGAACCGATGGCTTCCTGCAAGACAAAAATAGAATTCATGATTTGGTCAAAAATAATATATATGGAGTGGATTATAATGAGGAAGCGGTGGATGTTACGATTTTCTCTCTTTATGTTACGCTTTTTGATTATCAAGACCCTAAGAGTTTGGAGAAGTTTAAATTACCTTTATTAAAAAATGAAAATATTCTTGTGGGGGATTTTTTTGATGAAGGAAACATAAAAGCAATTGAAAACGTAGAGTTCAAATTTATCCTGGGAAATCCTCCTTGGGGAAGTGTAAAACAGAAGAACTACAGGAAGTATTGTGCGGACAGGAAGGTCATTCCCCAAAACGGAGAGATTTGTGTTGCATTTTTGCTGAAGGTTCGGGAAATTGGAACTGAAAACACTGAGTGCAGCTTAGTCATTCCCTCCAAAATGCTATACAAAGGAAAGAGTCCGTCTGTAGCCTTAAGGGAAAGACTGCTGTCTACGGCACAATTGGAGCAGGTTTTGGAAATCTCTGCTGTAAGAAAACAAATTTTTAAAGGTGCAGTAGCGCCGGCGGCGGTGCTTTCTTTTCTGTGTAAAAAAAGTACTCCCACGCATAAAGTGGAATACATAAGCTTAAAGCCCAATAAATATTTGAAAATATTTGGAGTTATCATGATTGAGCCGGATGACATTAAATATGTGAAACAGACATTATTGCTGGAAAATGATAAATTGTGGAAAATATTGGTTTATGGGGGATATTGGGACTTTGAACTAATAGATGGTATGAGCAGGAATTTAAAAACCATTAAGGATATTGCATTGGAAAATAATCTGATGATGAAAAAAGGACTGCAGGATAATGATGGTGACAAAAAGGACTCTTTACACTTAGTTGGACGTGAAATTTTGGATTCTGAGGAAGCGATAGACCATTTTTGTTTGAATGCCGAAGCCTGTTCCATTTTCAAGAAAACCAAAATACATCGTCCAAGAGACCCCAAGATATATGAAGCGCCATATGTTCTTTTTAAAAAGGGATTAGATTGCTCAGATTATTCCATAAGGGCAGTATATGCGGAAAAAGATTTTCTTTTCAGAGAGACGATAAATTGTATAAAAGGTTCAAAAGAGGATAAAAAAGTCTTGTTGAACTTATGTGGCCTGCTCAATTCCAAGCTGTTTTCCTACTTTAATTTAATGTTGGGCTCTTCAGCGGGAATTGAAAGAGAACAGGTCTTTTTGGAAGAGTTGTCCGAATATCCATATGTATATAGTGACGAACTTGTTGGATTGGTTCAGGCAATGCAGCAGGCAAAAGGTAAGGAGTCTGTTAAGGAATTGCAAATACGCCTGGACAGATGCGTCATGAAAATGTACGGATTAGAAGACGATTATTTTGTGGATTATGCTGTATCTGTCCAAATTCCCATGCTTTGCGGAACCTATCAAGAGACAAAATGTGATGTGGAACAGATGAAAGAGTATGCGGCAATATTTGCCCGAGTATGGGAAAAACACTTTGGACAGAGCAAGGTGCATTATGCCATAAACATCTATCCCGACGTAAAAGGAAAGTTTGCTGCATTTCAAGTAAAGCTTTCTTTGGATGAGATGGAAAAGAATATTGATATCATGGATAACACAGATGAAAATCTTGGTTTCCTTACTGATTTTATGATTTACCGGTTAAATGACTGCTTCTATCAAACGAAGAACATTGTGGAAGTTTCAGAGGATTCCTTTGTCATTGTAAAGCCCATTGAGTCCAGAAACTGGCATCCTGCAATGGCAATAAAGGATAGTCATAAAGTCTTAAATACAGTGCTTCTTGGAAAGGAGGACTGTAGATGAGCGGTATGTTGAAAAGAGATATTTTGGATGCATTATGGCAGGCGAATTTTGAGAAAATGATAAATTACCTTCTCGATATATGCCAATTAGTGGTGGAAGACTATGAGCAGAAACAGATGAAGATGCCAAATGATGAGAACCAAATTAGAAGCATCCTGCTGGAGGAATATCTGAAAAAGCAAAAGAGCGCCTATGACATGTCAGATTATAGGTTTGAGCTTGAGGTGCCGGAAAATTATGCCGGGAATGGGAAGCATATCGGCAGGGTTGATATTCGTATCCTGCTAAAAAATGATTTTGAAAAAGAAGAAGCATACTATATTATAGAATGTAAAAGAATCGACGGAACATCTGATTTAAACAAAAAGTATGTAAAAGAAGGGATTGCCAGATTCATCACACAAAAATATTCTTCATACTATGGCAGAAATATCATGCTTGGATTTGTGGTAAAAAAGATTGACGTGGCTGCCAATGCCCGGGTGATTGAGAGCATTCAAAACAAGGATTCCAATGTTCAGGTGCATGGCGATTTTGAATTTGTTGGAAAGAAGGGTATAAATGAAAGCTATCAATGCATATATCAAGTAACGTCCGGTGCGCTGGAGCTGCGTCATATATTTTCCGATTACTCGAATATTGTACAGTAGAGGGTTTCTGAAAAGCTATGCGATAAACCATTTCTTTTACAAATGATTGTATCGGAAGCAAGAGGGTTTGGCAATGGAAGACAAAAAAATTTATACCATAAAAATTTGGATGGAGGATATGCGATGGATATTCATAGTATTGAAAGTAATGTTAAATTTCCAGATATGTTATTTTATGATATGAAAAAACCGGGGGAAATGGCTTTGTACCTTGCGCACTGTGACTTATATCCTTTTCGGAGTGTGATTGAAAATAATAAGATAGCTTTGGATGTGATTGCAGAAGGGTATTATCAGATGGCAACGGAGGCAAGAGAACAAGATGATTTTGTAACAGAGTCATGGGCAATGACAAGTGGGTCATTGCATACAAGCCGAGTTTGGATGTATACGCAGTATTCTCTCTTGCTGACGATGGTTTCGATATTAGAGGAGGCAGTTAATACTTTATGTCGTGTACATATGAATATGTATCTTATACACATATGACGCTGCCGACGAAGAGGATAGTGTAGATCTCGGT
>CAMWWJ010000324.1 GCA_947177925.1 uncultured Lachnospiraceae bacterium | reverse complement strand
TTACCGCCATATGATTTATCAGCTTAAATCGGCGTTCCCTGCCCTCGTCTACCATATCATTTCCCTCTATGGTGCCGCTTACCGTTAAGGTTTCTTCTCCGTTTACCTCTTCCGTTATATAATACTGGAGCCTTTCCCCGAAAAACAAAAGAAATTTTTTCAGGAAAATGCCTCCATAAACCTCTTCCATTTTCTCATTGTGATATTTGCTGTTTAAGCTCCCTTCCTTTTCTATCACATAATGGATGACTGCCCTGCATCCAGGCTCTCCTTTATACTCAATATAAGTGTAGCTGTCATATAGTATTACCGCCGGAAAAATATCCTTATAACACAAAAAGAACGGAAAGAAAATATCCTTTTGAAACATTTCCGTAAGGAAGTCCTTGACCATCTGCTGCTCCTCCAAAGAAAGAATCACATCTCTCACGGAAAAATACTTTAAAAAAGCAAGCATGCAAATCTGGGACATAGTGCCCTTCTGCCTGTAAAAAACAATCATATCCCCAAAAAAACTTTCATCCATGATATGTTCTTTTACGAAATATTCATAGGCGCCTTCCGACAAGTACCCTTCCACAATCTGCTCATCCGGTTTTCCCGAAAAATAATAGGCAAAGATTTCTTCCTTACCGGACAAAAAGCAGCCGCTGAATAAGCAGGTTAACAGAATCCGCTCAGAAAGTCCGTATGCTTCTACTCCCGCAGAGACAGCCGCCTGCCAGATGTCCCTTAAATATCTGGGATTTCCCTCTGCATGCCTGACCAGATACGCAAGTACCTTTTCATTGTATTTTTTCTGCCGGAACACATACCTGCACAGTTCAAGGAGCTTATTGTCCATTTGGTTAGTCTCTTCTAACTTATGGCTGCATATTTGAAGAAGTGTCCTGATCCGGACTCCTTCAAATCCCAGGCTGCATATGGCTTCATATGCTTTTTCGTACATTTCACGGATTACCAGATAAGAAAGCATTTCCGCCCTTTCCTTTTGGTCGAAGCAGCTTAATTCCAGTTGGGATAAATAATGATCCAGCTCCTCTAAGGCATCCTTTTCATACAAATAAGGTATAAGCTTTAACAAAAGGCTTTTCCGATAGCTTTTTTTGATCTGAACATCCTTTAGCAGCAATCTGTACCCATACATGTGAGAATTATGAATATTACTCTGCTCCCACTGCTCATGGCACATATATAAAAAGAAACCCGGGTGGTTTCTGACCTTTTCCTCCAAAGGGCTTAAAAATGTCTCCGGCTGCAGAAACCGCTTGATATGGTATAATTCTTTGCTGCCATAACGGTTTCCCCATCTATCCTCCAGAAACAGCATATAGTCCTCTGTATAAAGGGGAATCTGCGCCTTTTTATCCTGAAGCGGATAGCTCCTCTCGCCTTCCAGCTGCCCGCATAATACCACCACCTGCTTCATGTCCTCCGGTTCCACCGTTATTTCATACAAAAACAACAGACCTGCAAGACCCTCTGCCAGCTCCTCGGTAATCATATGCTCACTAAGTATCCTTTTATACAAATAGGCAAGATCCTCATTGATATGCGCCGCAAGAATCTGCTTTGCCAGAAATGTTTTTATTTGTTCCTCATAGACCGCATACAACTCCGGCAGCTCTTCTTTATGAGCCGTTATATTGGCATAAATATATGCAGTATTTTCATAGTCCATGGTACATTCATAGGAAAAATAAAGAAGCAGTGTTTTGGGAAGCAGCTCCCTTTGTTTCTTATTCAGGCTCAGCATATAGTATTCATACAGTCTGGTAATCCGCAGTCCTTCTTTCACCGCCGCCTCATACCAGAAAAACCATTGTTCACCAGTCCGGTTTCCCTTAATCAGCAGGTTGCAGATAATTCCCAGCGTTTCTTTGTCCTTAGTCTTTTGATAGCACATTTTTAATATGTCAAACAGCTTATCCGAATACTCCTTTTCCTTTCCTGCCAGATAGATGATCTGCCCCACCAGTTTCTTTGTAAGCAGATCATGCTTTGCAAGAAATACAAGCAGCTGCTGTTCATAGCCGCCAAGCTTTGCAAGATAAGCCGGGCTTTTCTCCAATACCAGATATGCCTCCACATAGAGAATCGGCGAATTCATTCCTTTTTTATATGCCTCTTCCAAAAGCATATACCGTCTGGCATAATCGGTCTCGTACTCCTCCTTCAAATACAGAAGCATCCAGAGAAGCTGCGGGCTTTCCGGATTTTTCAAAAGAAGCTCCCTGACTTTTTCGGTTGCAGTTTCAATCATTTCTTCTGTTTTGTCATATAGGGATGTTACGTAAAAAAAATACCCATAAACTTCATCCTCACAGCCATGCTCCTCTATCATATCCTCTACATGCCGCAAAATCCACTTTGCTTCATTAAATTTTTCCTCTGTAATAAGAAGCTGTGCCTGAAAAAGCCTTGCCGCCATATTCCTGCCGTTTAACCCAAGCATTTTATCCACTACTTCTTTGGTAGACCTGACCCATACACTCTCTGAAATCTTCTGGGTACGAAAATCCACATAAAGCCTGAGCATCTGCATGGTAAGCCTTTTCATTTCCCATTTATAGGAAAACTCCTTTCCAAACCGCTTCTGATTTTTTACCGTTATTTCATAGTCCATGGAAAGCATAGGACCGGACAGGCATATCTTTCCCGTATTCTGTCCCTCGTGGAGCTTTCCGGCATCGATATAGTAAGGCAGGTGGCAGCGGTTTCCCAAAAAATCCGCTTCGGAAATCTCTTCCTTTTCAAGCTGCAAAAAATCTCCTTCCGCCTTCACATACAGTTTGGAATATCCCCAGCCGTTCCTTTCAATAATCAGAAACTCCTGCTGCTTTCCTTCTACCCCTTCAAACTGAGCCGACGGCTGTTCAAAGCTATATTCCATCGGCTGTTTTTTATGAATCATAAGAAGAAATTCTTCTACATTCTGCTGATTTCCCTTATATCTGGAAAGTCCTTCGTAGCTTATCCGATATTGTCGGTCATTCCCTTTTAGTATTTGGAACAAGTCTTTCGAATAAAAAAAGGAGGCTGCTTCATTCCAATCATTTTTTGCCATATTGGTAAAATGAAACAGATTCTTTACCGGTCCCATAGAGGATGCGAACACTTCTTCTGTTACAGTCAAATCAAAAGGAAGTAAAAACTGTCCCGTGTTGGAAATCAGGGAAATTTCCCCTTTCAAAGTATCTCCTACCTCCATTCCAGTAGCATCACATACGTAGGAGATTGTATTTTCTCCTCCTTCAAGCTTCTTCGTGTAAAGCTCCATCCGATAATGGGAGGAATATACATACCCGCAGAATTCCTGTCCAAGACTGCTTTTCACTATAATTTCACCTGTGTGCTTCTCATTTTTTCTGACCGTAAGGGAAAGCTTTGGCACAGAAAATTCCACAGTGCCTGCTGCATATTCATACATTTCCTTTTTAAGCCGTTTTAGGACCTGCTTCATCCTATGCCTCCTGTCTTCTTTATCACTTGCATTTTTCCCTGAAAATATTATAATAGGTAAGAACGTAGTAGCTTAAGTATAACATTTTTTTTGGGTTTTCACAACTGATAGCTACG
>CAMWWJ010000323.1 GCA_947177925.1 uncultured Lachnospiraceae bacterium | reverse complement strand
GCAAGTATACAATACTTAAAATTGTTTTGCAACATATTTAATTGATTTATAGAAACATTCTATAATATCGAGAATTTTCAAGTTAAATGCAACACCCCGTTGTACTTTCTCTGAAAAGCCAGCCTGTTGCAGTAAGTCTGACAGGTTTTATCTGTTCCAGCCGCTTTTTATATATTGGTATTGCTTTATCTGCTGCTTTCTCCTGCAATAAGAGTTGTTACTTTATTTCATTTCTATTTTCGAAAGGAGCTCTCATTATGCAGAAGAAAACATCTTCCCATCTAACCACGGATGACCGTGTCCGTATCGAAGCCCTTCTAAAGGAAGGCTGTTCCCACCGTCATGTCTGTGGCTCTTTCGGCTGCAGGAAAAAGAGTAATGTCTGCCATAAGGCTAAACTCTTCTGCTCTGACTATGTGAAGGCACAGTGTGACACTCTTTTAAATTCTCCCGTCCATCTGTGCAGTTCCTGCTATAAATTCAGATACTGCCATCTTGAAAAGCGCCTCTATGATGCAAAGTCCGCTGACAGGGAATACCGCACCATCCTAGTCAACTCCCTCAATGGTTTCGACCTTACCGCAGGGGAATTCTAGAAGATAAACCACATCGTCTCTCCCCTTGTAAAGAAAGGGCAGTCCGTTTATCGCAAATACGAACAGGGACTCTCTCCCTGTCAGCAAATCCACCCTCCGCCTCATCAGCAGGGGCGAGCCCGGCATATGTCGCCTTGACCTTCCCGAAGCGGTAAAATGCAGACCCAGAAAGAAACCCTGTACCCAGTCCACTCCGCTTGTTCCATATGCAGCTTTTATTTATCCTTGGTAAACATACTTCTTCTGCCGTGGTCGGCATGCTGGACATCATTGAGGAAATCCCGGGCATGGAACGCTCCATTTACGGCGGACATCGCACCTGTGTCTTTTCTGTTAGCCTAACCGTTCCCACTAGAGAGCGGAATGTGAGAACAACCACAGGCTCCTGCGGAATATCATTCCGAAAGGGGCATTCATTGAACACTTCATGCAGGTGGACATGATGCTGGCGGCAAGCCACCTGAACAGCTATGTCAGGAAGTCCCTGCTTGGCAGATGCCCTTATGAGCATGCAATGGCCGCAAAGCAGCAGGATTTCTTCCTGCTGCTTTGCTTGGAAAAATCCCGGCTGGTAAAGTCATCATGAAACCCGTCCTGTTAAAAAAAGCAGACTTGTCAGAGTAAACGCAGCGGTATGAAGTATTGCTTATGGGTATTTCAAGAGGTGTTGCAATTACCTTGAAAATCTTGCCATTCTATAATATATTTTGTTTTATATGGATTGATTTATCTTTTAGAATCACTAAATACTACCTATCGATAGAAATGACATGTTCTATAGGTGGTTGTGTTTTGCAATAAATGGATTATACTGTTAAATGAAGAGTCTAAAAATAGGAAATTAATTAGATTTTTCAAATATAAAAAAGAACTATTATATACTGTACATCGGCGGGACGTGGCAGTATCAGTAGAGATTATAAGAATTAATTAATGTATTCGCAATTAAAAGCGAAATGGTGAAACTATGCCTAAAAATGAATGTGAAAAATGAAAATATAAATTATTTTTGAATATATTTGTGATTTGTCATAAAAGAAGGTATACAATGGTGGAATTATATATAATTGATATAAATGATTTGGTATCCAAAGAACAGTACATGAAATGGTTAAATAAGATTTCAGATGAGTTACGAAAGCGAATTCTTCGCTTTCGATTTTTGGAAGATGCAAAGAGAACATTATATGGAGAGATAATAGTAAGATATTTAGCATGTCAAAAATTACACATAAAAAATGAAGACATTAAAATTGAACGTAACTTATACGGGAAACCTTTTTTAAAAGGTTATCCCGTTTTTTCATATAATATTTCACATGCAGGAAAATGGATAATTTGCATTATTGCTAATTATGAAGTGGGAGTAGATATTGAACCGGTAAAATTTATAAATCTTGATATTGCAAAAAGATTTTTTACTAAGAATGAATATGAAATGATCTTGATGGAATCAATAGATAATCAGCAGCAATTATTCTATCAAATTTGGACAGCCAAAGAAAGTTATATTAAGTATATTGGAAGAGGATTATCAATTCCTTTGAATTCCTTTACTATCTATAAAGAATATTCCGACATATATAAAGTGGATATAGATAAAAGTTGCATTATAAGGTCGATAAAATTATTGGAAAATTACGTTATATCAATATGTTATAATCTGTTGGAAAAACAGCAAATAGAATTTCATAAAATAAAAATGGAAGAAATAACATTATGAAAAACTTATATATGAATAGAAAGGAAAAAATGAAAAAATGAAAAAAATTCTATCATATTTTCTTATAATATCTACTATATTGTGTTTCAATCTATCAGTTTCTGCAGAGGAAACGGTTACTACGACAGTATCTATAGATATAGAAAATATAGATATGGATGCTATTAATAAGCTTGTTGAAAGAACTATGGATAAATCAGATGTACCTGGAATTTCAATAGTATTGGTTTCAGGAAATCAAAGTATGTATATGAATTATGGTTATTCTAATGTAGACGAGCATATTACGACAAATGCAGATACATATTATGAACTTGGTTCAATGAGTAAGGCATTTACTGCTCTTGGAATTTTGTTATTAGAAGATGAAGGAAAACTTTCTTTGACAGATCCTGTAACAAAATACCTTCCATGGCTTCAAGTATATTTTAAAGGAATTTATGACGGAAAAGTGATGGATGAAAAAGTTGACTTGACAATAGCAAATTTATTGTATCATACCAGTGGTATTCCATTTTATACAATTGGCGAAATACCTGAAGGTATTTCGGATGAAATGTTGGAGAAAACAGTTAGAAATTTAGATGGTATATATTTAGATTATTATCCGGGTGAGCGCTTTCAATATGCATCAATCAATTATGATGTATTAGGATTAATTATTCAAATAATAACCGGGCAAAATTATGAAAAGTTTATTCAGGAACAGATATTGAATCCATTAGGACTTAATCACACATATTTGTTTCATAATGATGCATTTCAAAATGGTGTAATGGCAACGGGATATAAATTGGCTTTCTTTGACATAGAAACTTATAACGCACCAGTATATCGAGGAAATACTCCTGCCGGCTATATTATTTCAAATAGCATTGATATGGAAAGATGGCTGAAAATACAAATGGGACAAATAGAGGTGCCAGAGCAGTTAAGTAGAGTTATTGATAGATCGCATATAGGAGATATATCGGTACCTACTCAGGGAAATTATTATTATGCCGGTGGCTGGAATGTGAATATAAAAGGAAATGATATTCAGCATGGAGGGAGTAACCCGAATTTTTCATCAATGATAATTATAAAACCTGATTCAGAACTGGGAATTTGCATTTTAACTAATTTAAATTCCAATGCAGCTGAATATCTTGCTTATAATATTCTTAATATTATAGAGGGGAAAGATATTTATAAATATTTAATTGATGATTATAAACGTGTTTATATAATATTTTCTATTTTTCCACCTCTTTATTATTCATTTTAATAATTTTCT
>CAMWWJ010000322.1 GCA_947177925.1 uncultured Lachnospiraceae bacterium | reverse complement strand
CCATAAAATAATGACAATTTCCACAAAAAATGCTATACTTGTAAAAGTGCATTATTTTTTGAACGGAGTGACTTTATAATGGCAACAAAATCAGGAAGAAAGCCTGCGCCAAAAGGAAAGAGAACAACAAAGAAAAACCAAAAAGACCAAAGCAATATTAAGATTGCACAGGAAATGCTGTTTTTATTTTTTCTGGCATTTTCTATATTACTGTTTTTATGCAACTTTAAGATTACGAACGAGCTTGGTGAAAAGACAAGCATTATCGGCGGTTTCGGAAATGTACTGAGCAATGTGATGTGCGGTATTTTCGGTATTATGGCATATATAGCGCCGTTGTTATTGTTCGTGGGCATTTTATTTTACATATCCAATAAAGGAAAAACCATTGCAATGTTCAAGCTGGGGGCAGGAACTGTTTTATTTTTTTTGTGTACCATAGTAGCAGCCCTGATAAGCGGACTGGATAACTGTGGCGAAACAGTAGCGGAGTATTACGAATTTTCCAAGCCGGGGAAAGGCGGCGGAGTTATAGGCGGCGCCCTTGGAAACGGTATGCATTCCATTTTGGGAATGGTAGGAACGGTAGTAGTGGTGCTTATTCTTTTGATTATGTGCCTTGTGATTTTAACGGAAAAATCATTTATGCGGGCAGTGAAGAAAAGCAGCCAGAGAGTGTATGAAACTGCCAGAGATGATGCGGACAGACGTTTGGAGCAGGCAAGGCTTAGAAGAGAACAACAGCAGCAGGAGCGGAAAGAAAAGAAAGAAAAAGAGCTTCGCATGAATAAAAAGGTATCCGGAGTAGCAATAGATACCACGATCAAAAAGGAAACCGAGCCTTCACAGAACATCCATGAAATCACCATAAAAGAGGAAGAACAGATAGCATTGGATGCCTTGAATAACATTAAGATCAAGGGTATTGGGTTTGAAAACCAGCAGGTGGCAGAAGATGTGGCAGCAATGGCGGAAGAACCGATAGAACCAGTGAAAGAAGCTCATATTTTGGGAAGCGGAGCTTTGGAAAAAACGGATAGAAAAGAGATTGTGGCAAAGCCGGAAAAAGCAGAGGTGAAGCCGGAGAAAAAAGAAGCAAAACCGAGAATTGCGGATATGCAGGTATTTTCCGAAAAAAGCCAGGCAGGAGAAAGACAGTCGCTGTCAGGTAAACAGTTTACAGACAGCGCCCCTGTAAAAAAACAGGAAGAACAAAGCGGAGAGATTTCAAAGGATATGATGAAATCGCCTGTGAAGCCAAATAGAAAATATGAATTTCCTCCTTTAAATCTACTGAAAAAGGGAGAAAATAATGGTGCAAAGGATACGGAAAGGCAGTTAAAGGAAACAGCCCTGCACCTTCAGCAGACTTTGCAGACCTTTGGGGTGAAGGTCACCATTACCGATATCAGCCAGGGACCGTCGGTTACCCGTTATGAGCTGCAGCCGGAGCAGGGAGTAAAAGTAAGCAAAATCGTGAATCTGTCGGATGACATCAAGCTGAATCTGGCGGCAACGGATATTCGTATTGAAGCGCCCATTCCGGGAAAAGCCGCAGTGGGAATCGAAGTGCCCAATAAAGAAAATTCCACAGTTGCCTTTCGGGATTTATTGGAATCCAAAGAATTCAAAGAGTTTCCGTCGCCCATTGCCTTTGCGGTAGGAAAGGATATTGCGGGAAAAACGGTAGTTACGGATATTGCTAAAATGCCCCATCTTTTGATTGCAGGTGCAACCGGTTCCGGAAAAAGTGTCTGCATCAATACGTTGATTATGAGTATTTTGTATAAGGCTCATCCGGATGAAGTAAAGCTGATCATGGTGGATCCAAAGGTAGTGGAATTAAGTGTATACAATGGGATTCCTCATCTTATGATACCAGTAGTTACAGACCCCAAAAAGGCTTCTGCAGCTCTCCACTGGGGAGTTGTGGAAATGGATGAACGATACAAAAAGTTTGCCGACTTTAATGTAAGGGATTTAAAGGGATATAATAAAAAAGTAGAACAAATGGAAGACAACGGCGGACAGGAGCTGCCGAAAAAAATGCCCCAGATCGTCATTATCGTGGATGAGCTTGCGGACCTTATGATGGTATGCCCGGGAGAGGTGGAAGAGTCTATCTGCCGTCTTGCCCAGCTTGCAAGAGCAGCGGGCATTCATCTGATCATTGCCACCCAGAGGCCTTCGGTGGATGTCATTACCGGTCTGATTAAGGCAAATATGCCAAGCCGTATTGCATTTTCGGTTTCTTCCGGCGTGGATTCCAGAACGATTCTGGATATGAATGGTGCGGAAAAGCTGCTTGGAAAAGGAGATATGTTGTTTTATCCTCAGGGCCTGACCAAGCCATCCCGTGTACAGGGCGCCTTTGTTTCCGACCAGGAAGTTTCCGATGTGGTTGATTTCTTAAAAGAGCAGTGCGTGGATACGGGCACCTATGCCGAGGAAGTGGAAGAAAAAATAACCAATATCGGTCTTACCGCAAGTGGCGCTGCAGCAGCGGGGGCTGATGGAGGAAACGAGCGGGATGCATATTTTGAAGAAGCGGGAAAATTTATTATAGAAAAAGAAAAAGCGTCCATTGGCATGTTGCAGAGAGTGTTTAAGATAGGCTTTAACCGGGCAGCGCGAATCATGGATCAGTTATCGGATGTGGGAGTCGTTGGAGAAGAGGAAGGAACCAAGCCCAGAAAGGTTCTAATGAGCATGGAGCAGTTTGAACAATTATTGGAGGAGCTATAAGTGGAAATGAAAACAGATATCCAAATCGCACAGGAAGCAGTGATGAAGCCTATTACGGAGGTGGCTGCCCGGGTCGGAGTAACTCCGGAGGATTTAGAGCTATACGGAACGTATAAGGCAAAGCTGAACAAAGAATATTTAAAAAAAATAGAAGGCAATCCGGACGGAAAGCTGATTTTGGTAACTGCCATCAATCCCACCCCTGCCGGTGAAGGAAAGACCACGACCAGCGTGGGACTGGGGCAGGCATTTGGAAAGCTTGGAAAAAATGCAATCATTGCATTGAGAGAACCTTCCTTAGGGCCATGCTTTGGAATAAAAGGAGGAGCGGCAGGAGGAGGATATGCTCAGGTGGTTCCCATGGAAGATTTAAACCTGCATTTTACCGGGGACTTCCATGCCATTACCTCTGCCAATAATCTGCTGGCAGCCTTGTTGGATAATCATATTCAACAGGGAAATGAATTGAATATCGACACAAGGCAGATTGTTTGGAAGCGCTGTCTGGATATGAACGACAGAGTGCTTCGAAATATCGTAGTAGGTCTTGGAAATAAAACGGATGGCATAGTAAGAGAAGATCATTTTGTTATTACCGTGGCATCTGAAATCATGGCGGTGCTTTGTCTTGCGAAAGATATGGAGGACTTAAAGGAGCGTTTAGGAAAAATTATCGTGGCTTATAAGGTGACCGGAGAGCCGGTTACCGCAAAGGATTTAAACGGGGTAGGAGCAATGGCTGCATTATTAAAGGATGCCATGCTGCCAAACCTGATCCAGACTCTGGAACATACTCCGGCTCTGGTGCATGGGGGACCTTTTGCCAACATTGCCCATGGCTGCAATAGTGTAAGGGACACACAGGCCGCTTTGAA
>CAMWWJ010000321.1 GCA_947177925.1 uncultured Lachnospiraceae bacterium | reverse complement strand
CCGTGACCATCACCGCCAAATCCACGGATGGAAGCAATAAAAAGGCAACGGTGAAGATTCAGATTCTTCAAAAGTAAAAATCATTCAGAAGGGAAACATCATATGAACAGGAAACCAAACATAAAACGAAATATAAAACCCATAACGGCTTTCCTGCTGTCCTTCCTTCTGCTGTTCCAGACAAATATAGCATTTGCCACAACTGGAACAGCCATGGAAAGCGGGAACCAGGCAGAAGAATGGGAGCCAGTCAGCGGGAACCAGCCGGCTGAAAACGAACCAGCCGGAAGCGAACCAGCCGGAAGCGGGGAATCAGAAGAAGGTACAAAACCGGGAGAAAACCCGGATGATACCGAAGGAAGCAGTTTGAATGAAGAGGAAGATCTCATACAAGATACCGTTTCCGGACAGGACATTCCCAAAATCCAGACAGGAGCAGGAACCGGGCCGGCAAATCCAATCCACCACTGCAACAAAGAAGATGGCAATCTGGATGATACGGATTTTAGCTATATATACTTCGGAAGCTATCCCCAAAGCGAGATTACAGATAGTGCCACAAGGGCAGCCATTGACAAGGCTATCCCGGTGTCCGGAATAGAAATAGAGGCAGGAATAGAAGATGTATGGATAAACGGAACCAAGTACCGCAGAATTAATGAATATGACCCGGATTATGAAAATTATGGGGATGATGTGGCGAATAACGGCTGCCTTTATTTCAAATGGGAGCGGATTAAGTGGAAGGTGCTGAAAAATGATGGAGAAACTCTGTTCGTAGTGGCGGATAAGGCAATAGACAGCAGATATGACAGCAACAGGCCGTGGGAAGAAAGACTTCTGAGAAAGTGGCTGAATGACGATTTTTACCATGCTGCTTTTAACAGTGATGAACAAGGCGCTATCGTAACCCGGACAGTAGTGAATGAGGATAATCCGGAGTACGGCACAGCAGGCGGAAACGATACAATGGATACGGTCTATTTTTTGTCCATAAGAGAAGCAACGAATACGGATTATGGAT
Source organism: uncultured Lachnospiraceae bacterium (assembly GCA_947177925.1). Lineage (GTDB taxonomy): Bacteria > Bacillota > Clostridia > Lachnospirales > Lachnospiraceae > RGIG3040. Next base: position 2,598 of record CAMWWJ010000321.1, on the reverse strand, counting down.
TCTGCAGTGATTATCAGGTGGAATCTAAAAGCAGAAGGATAGCAGCCAGTGACTATTCCCGGACAAAGGGAGGAAATGGCTGGTGGCTGCGCTCCCCCGGCTGTGGTGATAAGAGAAATTGGCATACAGGAGCCTATGTAGAATCTAGTGGGGAAATTTCTTTGGAGGGGTATAATAGCGCCTGGGATCTTCCCGGCATCTGTCCGGCATTGCATATCAATCTGTCCCAGACATCCTGGTCCATGACAGATGATGGCACCAGCGGCATGGGAGGGGATGAAAAAGCAGCAAGACCGGCAGCTTCACTTTCCAATGGAAGCAGAGTGGTAAAAAACACAAAGCTGTCTTTCAGTTGTGCCACTAAGGAGGCGGACATATACTATACCACAGATGGAACCACGCCTACCACGTCAAGTGCCCGTTATACAGGAGTCATTACCATAGACCGCAATATGACCGTGAAAGCAGTTGCAGTATGCAGAGGCTATCGGATTAGTGATGTTTTAGAGGTTTCGTATAAGGTGTATGAAATCAAGGCGCAAAAGCTTTCCATTCTTGCGCCCTCTAAAAAACTTGCCGCCGGAAAGAAAGTGAAGCTGACCTTGAAGTTCATTCCGGAAAATGCCACGAACAATGCCGTCAAATGGAATACCAGCAATGAAAAATATGCCGTCGTGGATAAAGATGGCAGAATAACCTTGAAAAAAGAAGGCGTTGGCAGGCAGGTAACCATTACCGCAGCGGCGCAGGATGGAAGCGGCAAAAAGGCTTCCATTAAGATAAAGATTATGCAGCATGCTGTAAAAAGCATAAAACTGAAGGCTTCAAAGAAGAACCTAAAAGCCGGACAGACCATGACTGTAAAAGTAACCGTAAAGACTACCGGAAGCAATGCCAATAAGACCTTGAAATGGACAAGCTCCAACAAGGAATATGCCACAGTCAACAGTAAGGGCAAGGTAACTGCAAAAAAAGCCGGGAAGGGAAAGCAGGTAACCATTACCGCTGCATCCACAGACGGAAGCAATAAGAAAGCAGCCATAAAAATTAACATAAAATAGGATGACGAAAATATGGCTCAAAAATGTGATTCAGAAAGGAAAAAATATATGAAAGGGAAACAAAACATAAAATCCATAAGCGCTTTTTTTCTTTCCCTGCTCCTTTTATTCCAGACAGGCACGGCATTTGCAAGCGCTGGAACAACAGTGAGTGGAAATGAGCCAGCAGGGGAAGAACATGCCGCTGCAATTAGCGAAAACGAGCCCCGTGAATGGGAAGAGGTGGGTTCAGAAGAAAAGCCACAGGAAAGCTCTTTAGAAGAGGAGGAAGAGCCGATAGAAGATACTGTTTCCGGGCAGAACCTGTCTGAAATACAGGCGGGAGCAAAAAATCCGGCAAATCCGGAACATTACTGTGGAAAAGAGAAAAATGGCCCGGACTATACGGATTTCAGTTATGTGTATTTTGGAAGCTATCCACAGGGAATTGTCAGGGACAGCACATTGATAGCAGCTATTGACAAGGCAATTGCTGCATCCGGGACAACGGCGGATGCAGGCGCAGATGTATGGGTAAATGGCGCTAAATATCGGAGAATCAGCAAAAGCGATACCAATAATGACATATATTTTGATGCCGTAACAAATAACGGTTACCGCTACTTTAAATGGGAACGGATCAAATGGAAGGTGTTAAAAAATGACGGGAAGACCTTATTTGTAGTAGCGGACAAGGCCCTTGATTGTAAACGATACAATGAAAAAAGCGGCAATATCACATGGGAAAAAAGTACCATCAGAAACTGGTTGAATGCCAGCTTTTATCAGACAGCCTTCGGCAGCGACGAGCAAAGTGCCATTGTAGCGCAGACCATAGGAACGGACGGATACAACACAAATGACAAGGTCTATCTTTTGTCCAGAGAAGAAGTGACAAATCAGGAATATGGATTCTGTAGTTATTCCGATGTTTCTTCCCTGAGCCGGAGAGTACAGGCAAGTGGCTATGCCAATGCAAGAGGTGTATACAGGGATAGTAGTTCTACGAAAGATGAATGTACCTGGTGGCTGCGCTCTATCAGCGATTATCGTTCCGACTGTGCAGCCCAGGTCTACAGCAGAGGAGTGGTTGGCAGCTATTTTGTCGAATATCAATATTACGGTGTTTGTCCTGCACTGCGCATCAACCTGTCCTCTGCAGCCTGGTCCGGAATAGATGATGGCACCAGCGGCAGTGGTGGGGAAAGCCCAAAGGGAGCAAAAGAAACAAAGATAACGAAGCTGACCGTAACGGGCCCTTCGGCTAAGCTTGCGGCAGGAAAAAACGTAACCCTGTCCCTGCAGGCATTCCCGGAAAATGCTTCCAACAAAGCAGTCAGCTTTCAAAGCAGCAATCCCAAATATGCCACCGTGGACCAAAAGGGTAAAGTGACCGTAAAAAAAGCGGGAATCGGAAAGACTGTCACCATTACCGTAACGGCATTAGACGGCAGTCAGGTAAAGGCTTCTTACAAATTCAAGATTATGAAACATGCGGTAAAGAGCATAACGCTGAAAGCCCCAAAGAAGACCTTGAAAGCCGGAAAGACCATGACTA
>CAMWWJ010000320.1 GCA_947177925.1 uncultured Lachnospiraceae bacterium | reverse complement strand
ATAAAGTGCGTAAGTTTTGTTACCGGTAACTTACACACTTTATATTACATTCTCTCAAAAAGCGTTTCAAATGTCTGATATGATTTCCAACATTTGAAACGCTTTCCTTATTTATCCTATTATTTTTGTTTTCGTTTGGCAAAATGTTAATCAAATAATCAACCTTCTTCCAACTATTTCAGTTCGATTACCCGGGTACAGTATACAAAAGCTCTTTCATCATGGCTTACCATAATGACTGTCTTATCTTCCTTCTGCAGCTTTTTCAACAACTCCAGAATGATTCTGCCATTTTCCACATCCAGACTTCCCGTAGGCTCATCTGCCAAAATAATGTCGCATTCCTTTAACATCAATCTGGCAATTGCAATTCTTTGTTGTTCGCCGCCTGATAACACATAAATCTTTTGCTCCAGCATATTTTCATCCAGCTCAAGCTTTTCAAGAACTTCTGCCATCTTTTTCCTTAATGCTTCCTTAGGCTCCTTTTTCATAACAATTTTTAAGTTCTCATATACTGTCAAATCATCAATCAATGCAAAGTTCTGGAATAAATATCCAATTCTATCCTTTAAAATCTGCTTAACCTGCTTTCGATTTCCGCAGCTTACCAAATCTCCGTCAAACTGGATTTCCCCTTCACATGGCTCCAATAATCCAATAATATTTAAAAGTGTTGTTTTTCCTGCGCCGCTATTGCCTTTTATTCCTATGAATTCACCCTTTTCAATAGATAAATTAAAATCTTTTATTATATTTCTATTTCCATAGCTTTTACATATATTTTTCAATTCAATCTGGCTCATTTTATTCTCCCTTCAATGCAAAAATTGCTTTACGCCTCATATATCTACTTATGATAATTGCAAAGAATAAACACTCTAAAAGCAATATACCTGCATAACAGATATCGGTCAACAAAACGCTGATACCTGTAATGAAAATATTCCAGCCAAAGAAAATACAAATGCACTTAACCGGATATTTTCCACACAAGGCATAGACACCAAATTCCTTTTTCTTGAACTCAAAGTAAATTTGTATGACAGAAATGCTTGCAATTACGTATGCAATACACAAAATAAGAAAGGACAAAATGGATTCCCATAAATAAATTTTCTCGTTGGCAAGGGTAAGCTCTACATCGATATATGGGTCTACAGCTTCCACAGTATGTTCCAGCCCAATCTCTGAAATTTTTCGGTTAAATACATCTGCGGCTTCCTTGGTAAGATATGTAACGCCTCCGCCCTCTGGAAAAAGCTTTTTATCCAATGGAGACACTAGAATAATACAGTCATAATAATAACAATCCGGCCATACCAAATCACGATAAATCTGGTCATTTCCGATATAACAAATTTTACTTTCATCATCCAGTCCGAAGCAGAAAAGCAGTTGTTCAATATCTTCCTTCATCCATTCCGGAACCAGATAATAATACTCTCCTTTAGAAAGCTCAAAATCAGACAGGACATTCCCCTGCGGATCCTTTATTCCCAATTCCTCAATCAGGTTATCAGATATATACAGAACATTATCCGGAGTATAATCGTAAGACACCGGTTGCCTTTCTACTCCTGCCTTTAATTCTGAATAAGAGAAAGTGGAAAATGTCCCTATAAAATTATTGATTTCCTCCTTTGAAAATCCACTCAATATATTATCCGTCAGCTTCGCATCTTCCAAACTGCCTGAAGATGCATCTACCTTAAACAGATTGCGCTCCATGATAAGCTCTTCCTGTTTTGAAATATCATACAAGTCCAGCAGATGGTTTTTGGCAGTATCTATTTCGGAAATAAAAAGACAGGTAATCAAAATTTTTGCCAGTAATAACGTATAGAAAATAAAACGGTTATTACGGCCATTTTTAACAGCCCTTACGGAATTTATGCCGGAAATAAACTGGGATGCCAACAGAGCGCTTATCACATAAAGAACAATCACTGTACACAGGCAGATAGCCAAAATAACCATATACTCCATAATAAACTTCCAATCCATGATTAAAATGTACACAATAAAAAGTGCATTGGTTGCCAGACTTGCTATCAGAGTCTCTTTTATCATGGGAACCAGAATCCGAAAAGAAATCCAAAAAGGCTTCCATCCATTCAAGCTTAATATACCGATTTCTTTCAGTCGGTAGATATAATACATGGTAATAAACAGTATCGACAAAATCAAAAGAACAAAATAAAACTTTATATTGAATTGTTGAAAAACTGTCAAAAAGAAATAATGCAGATTCCCAGTCTTTACTAGTTCATGGTCTATGCCTTTTTCCTTCAAAGCTTTGCAAAAGCTGTCAATACGTTCGGCATCATCTGTCTGAATCATAACACCCCCAATATGTAACTCTTCTAAAGGTGCATCTACCACATATACAATGTTATATTCCGGAAAAATACTTGGTTGCCGTCCCGGCTTAATATCCTCATTTGGATTAACCAGTACAATTTCTACATGAACCTTTCCAAAACTTCTGTGGGAAACAGTCCTTATTTGAAGAGTTACACCGCTTTCCTTTGCAGGCTCTTCCAATTCCTTTGCCATAACATTGATTTTATCAGAAAAAATAATATCATAAATATATTCATCACTTAGACATGCTTTTGAACTGGAATCAGCTGCCAGCAAAGAGCAGTAAATGATAACTATTCCAACTATAAATCCAATACCATAAAATAGTTTTTTCATACTAATTCTTTTATATCTCCCTTTTTCTCCATAAAACAGGTACTGCTATACACAGTACCCGCTCCACCTTATTCACCTTTTGCCTTGGTAGTATAAAATCCTGAGTACCATGCCTTATTGGGGATAAAAGGATTTTTATATGTAGCTTTTCTGCTTACATAAATTTTTGTGTTGACTCCATGTGTGCTACCAGAAACTTTAGAGACTCTTTCCAAATCATCCTTTACATATACCGTTCCATGCAGCCGAAAGCCATCCTTTCTAGTATCTCTTATTTGTGAATAAACATACTTACTGCTATTAATACCACCAGTCCATGTTCCCATATTTTTGCCTAATGTTTCGGCATTTGCGCTCATTGCAAATGCCATAACCAATGATGCAATCAAAACAGTTTGTCCAAAATATTTTTTTAATTTCATATCATTTTCTCCTTTATACTTTTTGTGTAGCTTACTGCTATAATAAATTTGACAGCTATTATTGAAAAATTGTTTTGCAGATACTATTTTTTCTGCAAACTAAAATTAAAATCCACCCCTCCTTTTTCACAACCCTATCAGATAAAACTCTTCTTATCAATAATAAGTTCGTAAACGTAAGGATAAGTTCTCAAACGTCTCTCTTTCTATCGATATTCCATATCATAAAGAAGCTTCTTTTGCTCAAATTCTGTCTTTCTTCGCACAGAAACCTTAATGCGCTGTTTTTCTATGGCAATTTCTCCTTTTTTATAGAAATCTATCCATGCAAAATTAACGATGTATTGTCGGTTCACCCTGCAAAACAATTCCGGTTCCAGTTCTTCTTCCAAATAATTCAGGGCTGCCTCGCTTCGAAACACCTCTCCGTTTATGGAAATCTCCCCATAGCTGCCTGCTGAGCTGATATAAGAGATATGCTTTTGCTAAACTTCATATAGGATTCTGG
>CAMWWJ010000319.1 GCA_947177925.1 uncultured Lachnospiraceae bacterium | reverse complement strand
CTCCATAACAGCTCTTGTCTGCATTCTGGCAATTTCCGGATAGGTCACTGCCAGACGGCAGCCTCTGTGTCCCATCATAGGATTGAATTCATGAAGGGAATCACATATTTCCTGTACCTCCTCGGAAGTCATCATCATTTCTACTGCAAGGTCATCAATATCATCCTGATTGGTGGGAACGAATTCATGAAGAGGCGGATCTAAGAAACGAATCGTTACCGGTCTTCCCTCCATAACCTCATACAATGCCTTAAAGTCCTTCTTCTGATAAGGTATCAAATCATTCAATGCTTTTTCCCTTGCATTGACCGTACGTGCCAGAATCATCTGACGAATCTTCGGAATCCTGTCAGGCTCAAAGAACATATGCTCTGTACGGCACAAACCGATTCCTTCCGCACCATAACGGATTGCATTGGCAGCATCCTGAGGAGTATCCGCATTGGTCCTTACTTTCAGCTTACGGTATTGATCCGCCCATTCCATGACTCTGCCAAAATTGCCGCTTACGCTGGCTTCCACTGTTTTAATGTCACCTTCATAAATCTTTCCGGTAGAACCGTCTAAGGAAATGAAGTCGCCTTCATGGAAGGTCACTCCTCCCAGCTCAAATACCTTTTCCTCTTCATTGATGGCAATTTCACCGCAGCCAGATACACAGCAGGTTCCCATTCCTCTTGCAACTACGGCAGCATGGCTTGTCATACCACCCCGTACTGTCAGGATTCCTTCTGCGGCATGCATACCCTCGATATCCTCAGGAGAAGTCTCCAGACGCACCAGAACAACCCTTTCACCCTTTTCATGGGCAGCCTTTGCTTCGTCTGCAGTAAAGTAAACCTTGCCCGCTGCAGCTCCCGGGGAAGCTGGAAGTGCCTGTCCGATTACTTTGCCGTTTTTCAGAGCTTCCGGATCAAATGTAGGGTGCAAAAGCTGGTCTAAGGATTTGGCATCGATACGAAGTACTGCTTCTTCTGGTGTGATCATTCCTTCGTCTACTAAATCACAGGCAATCTGGAATGCAGAAAGCGCCGTTCTCTTTCCGTTTCTTGTCTGTAAAAAGTACAGCTTGCCATTTTCAATGGTAAACTCCATATCCTGCATGTCCCGATAATGGTTCTCCAGCCTTCCGGCAATTTCCATGAACTGCTGATAGCATTCCGGCAGATCCTCTTCCAGTTTGCTGATAGGCTGTGGTGTACGGATACCTGCTACTACATCCTCGCCCTGGGCATTGATCAGATATTCTCCGTAAATTTTCTTTTCACCGGTAGAAGGATTTCTGGTAAATGCCACGCCGGTTCCCGACGTATTTCCCATATTTCCAAATACCATGGCCTGTACATTTACAGCCGTACCCCAGTCACCGGGAATATCATTCATACGTCTGTATACAATAGCTCTTTCATTGTCCCAGGAACGGAATACCGCCTTTACCGCTTCCATAAGCTGTACCTTTGGCTCCTGCGGAAACTCTTCTTTCATCTTGTCCCGGTAAACCTCTTTAAATTTCCCAATGACTTCTTTTAAATCCTCGGCAGTGAGGTCCGTGTCGAATTTGGCTCCTTTTGCTTCTTTTACTTCATCCAGTATCCGTTCAAAGAAGGATTTGGGGATTTCCATAACCACATCTGAAAACATCTGGATGAACCGTCTGTAGGAATCATATGCAAACCTTTCATTTCCCGTTTTTCTGGCAAAGCCTTCCACTGCTTCGTCATTTAAGCCCAGGTTCAGAATCGTATCCATCATCCCCGGCATGGAAGCTCTTGCACCGGAACGGACGGAAACTAAAAGCGGGTTTTCCGTATCGCCAAACTTCTTCCCCTGTTCCTCCTCTAAAATACTCAAGGCATCAAATATCTGTCCCTTAATCTCCTCGCTAATTGCCTTTCCCTGCCTGTAATAATCGGTACAGGCTTCCGTCGTTACGGTAAATCCCTGGGGAATGGGCAGACCCAGATTGGTCATCTCCGCCAGATTGGCTCCTTTTCCTCCCAAGAGATTTTTCATATCGGCCTTACCTTCTTTAAATAAGTAAACCCATTTTGCCATACGTTTTTGTCCTCCTTTGAACTCATTTTCGTACTTGGTCTTTTTCTGCCATGAGCCTGTTACTTCACGGCTCATGGCTGTCTTATATAGTATACCATATTTTTCCTGTGATATCATTAGTTTTTTCTGATAACTTTCATATTTTTTTGCGTCTTTTCTGATAAATAATCAAAAAAGCGCAGTTTGCAGACTTATTTTTCTCTTAAAGCCAGAATTTTACCAGTACTTTCCATATATAATCTTTAAATACCGCTTCTTTTACAGAGGCGCCATACAAAATATCCACAGAACCAATTTTCGTACCATCCAGCATATATACGGCTTCCCCTGCCTTCTGTCCCTCTTCTACCGGTGCATTGCCTACTTCTGCCACCTTTATTTCCTTGGTGACCTGAGATAAATTCTTTCCGGATACGTCCAGATACTGGAAAGTTCCTCCATATACCAGAGGCACGCTTTCCTCTACTCCTCCCTCTATCTGCTGGTCATTTAAGCTGTCTTTATTTTCATCCTTATAAACATTGCTGACAGAAAATCCATAATTCAGCAGGCTGACCGCATCGGAAAACCGTCCCTTAGGATCCGGTGCCTTCATGATAACAGCAATCAGATCAATATCATTTTTTCTGGCCGTTGCAGACAGGCAATACTTTGCAGCATTGGTGGAACCGGTCTTTAATCCGGTGGTATACTCATACTGTTTCAAAAGCTTATTCGTACTGGACAAGGTAAAAGGCGTGCTCCCTCTTGCGGTTTCATGGACGATATCCTCCATCCAGATTTTCGTATAATTGTATATATCGGGATGTTTTATAATCAGTTCCCTGGACATCAGAGCAACATCCCTGGCTGTGGTCATATGCCCTTCCGAATCGGTAAGTCCGCAGCAATCTTCAAAGGTCGTCTGGGCCATTCCCAGCTCCTTAGCCCGCTGATTCATTTTCTTTACAAATTCTTCTTCACTTCCCGCTATGTATTCCGCCATGGCAACTGCCGCATCATTTCCGCTGGCAACCGCAATACATTTAATCAACGTATCAACCGTCTGCACTTCTCCTTCTTCCAAAAATACCTGGGAGCCTCCCATAGATTGTGCATAAGCGCTTGTAGCCACCTGATCTGTCAGGCTTATCTTTCCTTCCTCTAATGCCTCAAAAATCAAAAGCAATGTCATAATCTTGGTAATGCTTGCCGGATGAAGCCTTTCTTCCGCATTTCTCTCATAAATTACCTGTCCTGTAGAGGCTTCCATCAAAATAGCCGACGGTGCGGAAATATTTAAGGAAACCTCTTCTGCCGATACCACGCTTCCGAAATGGCAGAATATAATAATGGGTGCCAGTAATGCTGCTGCAATTTTCTTCATGCCGCTTCTCTTCCATTCTCTCCTCGATTACTACTATCATAATAAAAAAAGCAGGAAAATATTCCTGCTTTTTCAAAAATTCCATTAAAATTCTGGAAAACGTATCTTCATATAACTTTTGATTTCTTTCACACAGCCTTCAAAGCCCAGCTTGGAGCTGTCCAGACACAAGTCATAATTTCTGGCATCATTCCATTCATGGCCTGTATAATATTTATAATATT